>NZ_JBQHVO010000003.1:0-144200 GCF_052064465.1 Niallia sp. HCP3S3_B10
TTTATTAAACACTGTCAAGCAACATATTTAATAGACCATAGACGCAATACAACTAACGATTTGCACTTATTTTTTTGGTGCGAAAGTTGAGTTAACACAAATTAAAAATAAACAGGGATTCCTGTAAGAGGCTCACTCCCTGTTTTTTATTCCATTAGGCACTCTTCTAAAGGGACGGTTACAAAGGATTCAATTACTGGATGTCTTAAGGTTCTACCCTCTGTCCACTCTAAAAAGGTGATTTTCACAGTAAGAGCTGGCCTCAGCCAAACACTTCCCTTAACTTCAACTTGGTTAATAAACGGATTCTCTTTGATAATAATTGGTTCAATAGCATTTGTAACAGCAACCCAGTCTTTTGCCGTTAATTTTCCAGAACCAGCACTTCCAATATAAAATAATTGGCCGTCCTTATTAAACTGCCCAAGATGTAGGGAATGGACAGTCTTATTCTTCAACGTAACCCCGCCTACTACTGCGATTAAATCCTGCTCTTTTTTTCTCTTTCTCCATCTTGAATCTTTTCCTTCAAGTAAATATGGACTATCGAGATCTTTACAAACAATTCCTTCGAGCTGATGCTCCATGCATACGTTAAATAAACCTTCTGTATCGGAAAAGCTTTCCACTAGGCGAATCACTTCATTCTCAGTAATTCTTTCTCGTAGTATTTGTTGTCTTTCACGTAGAGGCTTCTCTAATAACCAATGGTCATTAACATAAAGGATATCAAAAATCATATAGGTAATGGGAATTTCCTGCTGCAATTGGCTTACTCTATCCATATTTCGTATTCGATCACGCTTCATTACTTCATAAAAAGACGGCTTGCCATTCTGTAAAGCGATTATTTCTCCGTCCAAAATGCAATTTTCAGCCTGTATAAACGTATTTGGGCGTAAGAGCTCTGGATATTGTTTGGTTCTTTCGTTTTTCTTTCTATTAAACAATTGGGTTTTATCTCCATCATAATAGGTGAGTATCCTTGTTCCATCCCACTTCACTTGGGCAACCCACTGATCACCTTGAGGAATTACATCTGTTAAGATTGGTTCAAATGGCTTTATTGGCTTCATAGTAGATATCCTTTTTATCCTTACCATTTGCAAATAGAAAAATAATATACAGTATTATTCCAACACATCCCATTATCTTTCAGAATTTAACTTAGCAATAAACTGTTTAATACTTTTTTAGACGAAAAGACTTGGGACATAAGCCATGAGGCTGTGTCAAAACTAAATAACTAATCTTTAAAGACGAACAATCTCTAATTTAGCTCTTATATAAGCTACTTTCTCATGATGGTTATCTATGATACAAATGTAGTTAAGTGTAAAAACTAAGTCGTTTTTTAAACTTGTTCTAAACCAATAAACACGAACCTTTGTGTAATTAAATTACATAAAACGTTCGTGTTTATTGTTGATTGAAATGCTTATGTCCCAATCTCTTTATACTTTTAAAATAGCCATTTCAATTACAATTACCTGCAACCTACTCACTCTGATGATATATCGTTTCATCTTAGTAAATATAGCTTACCTTTTCATCCTATCCATTTGGAAAGAACTATTATTATACTTACTTTAAATGAGCCTCTACATAATTTTGTGCTTCTGTTTGTAGTTTATTATATTGGATAGCTTCATCCTCAAAATAAATCTTATTCTTAACATTAAAATTTTCAATCGTATCCCACTCTAAAGCTACTTCTGCACGATATACATAACTAGCATTTCCAATTAAATCTATGCGGTATTGTCCATTTTGATGGTGAACAATACAGCGAACTTTCCCGCCATTATTATACACATCAACATAAGTATTTTCTTCATTAAATCCATTTAATATCGTAACGAGGGTAGATGCGCTCATCGCTGTACCGCATGCATTAGTAAAACCAACTCCTCGTTCATAAGTACGAACATAGATACTACCTTTATCTAAAATCGATACAAAGCTAACATTAACTCCGTCTGGAAAGTATTCATTTGACCCATTCACATATTTACTTAAAGTTTCCTGTACTTCAGAATCCAGTACCTCTTTATTCACTAACGTAATTAAATGTGGGTTTGGTACTGCTAACGCAGTAAATAACAAATCTTCATGCAGTCCTGGAATCTTCTCATTCAGTAGTGTATCTGCTTCTAATTGTAATGGAAGATCTTCTGTCTTAAAGGAAACTGGAGATATTTCTACCAAATAAGTTGGAATGTTTGGATAAATATCCTCTTCATTTTTCACTTCCAGATTAGCTTTCATCGTTTCAATTACAGCCTCTTCTACTTTAAGCAATTCACAAACATAACGGGCAACACAACGAATACCATTTCCGCACATAGACGCTTCCGAACCATCTGCATTAAATACTCTCATTCTTGCATCGGCTACTTGACTTGACATTACATAAAGAATTCCGTCAGCTCCCAAGGAAGACTCTCTATTACAGAGCGCTTTAGCTAACGTCGCTCTTTCTTCTTCAGAAAACTGATAATCATCTGATATCTCATCTATAATTAAAAAATCATTTCCACTTCCATGACATTTTGTAATTTTTATATTCATTTCCCTATTCCTCCAAGCTGATATCAATCTTCTTCCATTTTACCGTTCCTGCATTTAACCTGCAATTAATTCTTATTAGTAAAAGAGTACAGAAAATAACAAAAGAGGCTGGGACAAAACTAAATAACCAACCTTTAAAGACAAATACTCTCTAATTTAGCTCTTAAATAAAGCTACTATCTCATGATGATTATCTATGATTTTAAATATAGTCAAGTATAAAAACTAAGTCGTTCCATTGCGCTACAGACCCACGATGCGCCATGGAGGAAGCTGAGCCTCCCTCGCATGCTCTGAGGGGTCTAAAGCGTCTCTATTTCCCGCAGGAGTCGAGCGTCCTCTGCTCCATTTCACTTCGTTTTCAAACCTATTTTTAAACTAAAAAACACGAAAATTTATATATATTAACTATATAAATTTTCGCGTTTTTTATTAGTTGAAATGCTTTTGTCCCAACCTCTCTATTTAATAAACATTATAAATAATCTTCATCCAATAGCTTTTTAGCCCATGAAATGGATTCTGCATATTCTTTAAATAGTTCCTTTTCTTGTATATTTAACTCTTTGCAGCCAAGTCCTATTCCAGTCCAATCAGCTGTTTCTGCAGCTATGACCAATTGGAGTACATCTCGTTGAATATTTTTCTCTCCTGATAATGCTTGTACAATCGTTTCATCTAGAGGTAAATCAGAAAGAATTGTCGCCATATCTCTATTCATAATGGTATCCATAAGGGAGAACATACCCGTTAAAAAAAAACTGCCGTATTCTTGTCTTCCAGGGATTAGCTTTGCGACCGATTCACACATTTTAGAGCGGATTAAACAATTAAGCATTACTTCAAATGAGATTCCATTCTTCCACTCATTTTCTCTTACGGTTAAAACGTATATCCATTTTTGCAGCTCAATAAGCCCAATATAAATAATCGCATTTTTAATACTTGTTACCTTTTGCTTCATTCCATAGCCTAGTGTGTTTATTAGTTTCAATAATTTATAGGACAATGAAATATCCTGCTCGATTAATTTTGAAATACGATTAATATCTGGATCTTCATCATTCAAAAGTTCAAGTATCTTATAATACGTATGAATATAGATTGGTACATCGTGAGTAGACATAATCAGTGGTCTTGAAAAGTAGTAACCTTGAAAATAGTGATATCCTTTATTTTTAGCTTGTTCATACTCTTCTTTTGTTTCCAGCTTTTCTGCAACCAATTCAATATTATTCTTTCTCGCCAACGTTTCCAAATCTGAACGTGTTTCCTTAGTTGTTTGCTGAAAATCAACTTTAATCATATCAGCAAGTAATAGCAAAGATTGTGAGTATAGATTGCTTTTGTCAAAAATAAAATCATCTAACGCTAATTTATAGCCTAGTTGTTTTAACTCTATGCAAATATCGATTATTTTTTGACTGGGAATAACGCTTTCGAGAATTTCGATTACTATGTTTCTTGGTTGAAAATATGTAGGCAGTCTTAGTTCTAATAAATTTTCTGTGAAATTGATGAAACAAGGTTTTCCGTCTGATAGCTTATCTATCCCAATATTAAAGAAACTGTTAATTAGAACTTCTGTCGTCGCCTGATCTCCATTTATATTTGGAAATGAATTCATGTTATTATGTCTATAAAGCAATTCATAGCCATAAACCTCTTCCATTCGATTAAATAGTGGCTGTCTCGCCACAAAAACTTCCATTCCTTTACCTCCGTCAATCTATTTGTGCCATAGTTATTGTCATTTTAATAAATTTATAAGCAGAAGGTTGTCGAACCTTGAGTGTAAGATAATTATTTTTAGCGCTTAAAATGTCTTATTTTGATTAATTATAGGGGCATCTATGGTGCAGTTATTTTTCGATGATAAAGACCATCCTTTATCCTGGTATATTAGTAAAGTTCTTATTCAAAAAATAAAATAAGCGCTATGATAAAGGATGGATCTTCTTTTTGATTAATGTGTATATTGAAGTACAAAATTAATCAAAAACAATGAGGATATGAAATACAAAGGAAGTGAAACATCTTTCGCTTTACCTAATGCTATCTTTAAAATTGGGTAAAGGATAAATCCGATTGCCATACCATCTGCGATACTATAAGTAAATGGAATCATAGCAATAATAAAGAAGCTGGGAAAACTTTCACTTAAATCCCTTAAATCCAGATTACGGATATTTTGTAGCATTAATCCTCCAATAATGATAAGAATCGGTGCAATCGCACTGTCTGGTATTAATTTAATAACAGGAATAAAAAACGCAGAACAAAGAAAAAGAAGTCCTGTTGTTACCGCTGTTAGACCTGTTCTCCCACCAGCTGTCATACTTGCAGAACTTTCCACTGTCGCTACTGTTGGACTTGTGCCAAAAAAACTAGAAAGAAATACAGATATAGAATTAGCTCGAAAAGCCTTTGTAAATCGGTCTGGTCTATCAATAGATTGCACATGGTTATTTACCAATCCAATATTCTCAAAAATAAGTACCATCGTTAGGGAAAATACCGCAATCCAGAATGGAATCGATATTAGTTTATCAAAAGACATATGACCAAACACATTCTTGTATTCTTGTAAGTGGAGCGATTGACTCTTTCCGCTATTTACATCAATTATTCCAAAACTTGCTGCTATCAATGTGCCAACAACAATCGTAATGAGGAAATTTCCCTTCACATTTCTTAAAAATAGGATAATACTTATTAAAAATGTGAGTACAGTTGCTAATACATGTAAATCACTAAAAGATCCTAAAGCAATAATGGAATTCGTTCCTCTTACAACAAGCCCGCCTTTCTCCAAACCGATTAGCATTAAAAATAGACCTAACCCTACAGTAATCGATTCTTTCAATGAAACAGGGATTGAATCACTTACAATCTTTGCAAGCTTCGTAAAGGCAACAATCATAAACAAAATTCCTGAAATGAATACAACCGCCAGAGCTTCTTGCCAAGTTAAAGCCATTGAATGGACAATTGTATAGGAAAATAAAGCATTAATCCCCATACCAGGTACAAGTAAAATCGGAACATTCCCGTAAAAACCCATTAAAAAACAACCTACAACTGACGTTAGAATCGTTGCAATGATCGCTGCTTCTAAAGGAATACCTGCTTCTGCCAAGATTAAAGAGTTCACCACCACAATATAAACAACAGTAAAAAATCCAATAATCCCTGCAAAAATTTCACTTTTAAAAGTGGTTTGATTTTCTTTTAGCTTAAAAAATGAAAAAATATAATCTTTCATTTGAAATACCTATTTAGTTATAGCCCTCTCCCTACCCGCTTCCCTTTTAAACACAAGAAAAGCATGTCATATATTGACATGACTTTCAGCATGAAATAGGGTAGCCACAAGAATTTATGATAGCAGATTCCCATTACTTTGCCAATGTTTTTTAGGAGAAAATACTTACTTTTTCCTACAGATTATGATGATTTCGCCTTTCCTTAGTAATATTTTCTTATCAAAAAAATTTCAGAATAAATTCAAATAAATCAATGATTTGTATACGCAAATATTTTCGCCAATAAAGCATATAGATGGATTACTTCTCTATCCGAAGCATGTGGATCAATTGTAAATAAAGGAAGATTAGGGTCCATGAATCGCTTTGACCACTCCTTTGGCATCCAGCCTTTTCTCAAATGTGCTAATACAATCCCATCTTCTTTCTCAAAATGATATTCCGTATTACCAAAGCTCTTTTTCATCCTGAGTGATTTTTCACCAAATAAAAAAATCCGCGAAGATCGTTTATCTGTTTTCATCTCCATTATTGAGCTTATCATTCTATTGTCTTTATTTAAAATCTCTATCCTATTCCGCTTCATTCTGAAAGTATATTGAAGCACGTTCTCCGTATTATAAAATCCATATGATTTTACATAAAACAGATCAAATAGAAAGGGAAGATACCAGCGAATCACCGAAAATTTCACATCTTTAATTTCTCCAATCTCTTGCCCATTTCTATCAAAAATAACCATACGCAGTGAGGGTGCAGGTAAAAATGATAAAACAACTGTATTTGTTTTTAAAATGGAGTTAACTTGACCAAATGAAAATATTGTATCTACCTTTTCGAATCGTCGTTTATGTAAATAATACTGGCTATAGCAAGTTACACTATAGCATCCAAATGGCACTAAAAGTAAGAAATAAGTAATGCTAGAGTGACTAAAAATAAACAGCACCGTAAAAAGAAAAATTGGAATGCAACTAATTAGACTAGCGTTTAAAGCAGAAACGGCTGTGTATTTATAATATTTTTCTATATTCATAACGAGTCTCCTTTATTTCCATTCTTCCTTACAAGGTTGGATTGTGAGTTTTGGCATATTTTTTAATCTGTAGTAACTATTCTATTAATTTCTACTCAAATCTATGATTAGTTAATGGAGACTTTTTTGGAAAAAATGAAATTAGTTCTATTAAATTGTCTATTATTCTTTTTTATTTAGGAGCAAAAGAAAATGGAGGTCTGCTTTCCAACGCTTTATCGATGGAACAGGAAGACTATAAATTCATTAGGGATATATCAATCCACAAAAGGAGGACAAGGAATGAAAAGAATGGTACCCTCTGCATGAATGAGGGATTAACAGTAATGATGCTTTTTCTGTTAAATGGAATAATACAAATAAAAAAACTGCTGCATATTCCCTATCTCATATACACCACTATCAAGAAGGATAGTATTATACTTAAGAGAATATGCGGCAGTTCTTAAAGCATGTCATGTTTAGTCAAATGGACTATTTAATAAAACGAATTGTTAATGGAATATGATACGCTTGACCCTCATAAGATTTTATTGCTGCAATAATTGTAAATACAAACGCCATTATTCCGATAATAGGTAAAATAATCACTCCTATAATAATAAATATCAGAATCCAGGCAATAAACGAATAAATAGCATAAGAAATTAAAAAATTGAAATATTCCTTACCATGATAATTAACAAAAGGTGAATCCTTTTTCACGAGCCAAATAACTAATGGTCCGATAAAATTAGTAAAGAAACTTGATACGTAAATCAACATTGCAAAAATTCTCTCATCCGTTGATGATACATCTTCTTTGAAATCCATTTGAAACCTCCGAATTGTAATAATAATTGCTATATTATTATATACCATTGATTAAATTAAATGTTTCATTTTTCTAATAATATTTGTCCAATTATTTTATTATGTTTTTTCATCTATATAACTATTTAGCCTCCCTCACCTTTACATTTATTCATAAAAATTTTACATTTTGTTTGTATTTTCCTATTTTCATTTTCTACATAATTTTGTATGATATAGAAAAGTAATTTGTTATCATGAGATAATAATAAAAGATGGGAAGGCAAATGGTGCGCCACCGCTTTGGTTCTAGTGGGTTCGATTCCCACCCCGAAATTTTTTTTCAATTGGATTAAAAATTTCGAGGGTGGGCATTTCTTTATCAAGAGTAAGTTCTGCCCTCAGGACACGGAGGGATTATTATGTTAAAGAAAAGAGATCTCGAGGATTGCCAAGTGTTATATCCTTTAATGACGCATCCAGATGTCTTCCCATTTGTGCGTCAAAAAGCTAATTCATATGAAGAATACCTGTTTCTAACAAAACAAACAATGGAAGCAGAAGAAAGAGGAGAACTTATTTCAAGAACCATTTTGGACGAATGGCAAAACCCAATTGGTACGATAAGTTTATTTGATCTAAATAATAATATTGGCTTTCTAGGAACATGGCTAGGGAAGCCATATCATGGAAAAGGATACAATAAATTGGCAAAGGAACTCTTCTTCTCTGAAGCATTTTTTGACCTAAATATTGACAGCATATTAATGCGGATTAGAAGCCATAATACTCGATCGCTAAAAGCAGCCGAAAAGCTTCCTTATGCTATTTCTACCAATGAGACAAGAAGCAATCTTTTACAAGCCTTAAATAGCTCTGGCACAAATTATCAACTATTTGAAATTCCTAAAGATTTATTTACTCTTTATACTTTACGTCAAACTACTGAAGAGAGTACAAATGATCTCAGAGAGGCGTAAATTCATTGGTCAACTGTTCATAATCTACTAAGATCAGCGATAGCTCTAGTATCTATCTACTGATCTTATTTTATTTCTTACATTTTTTCTGTGACATTTTGAATGAAGAAAAGAACCGATAAAGCTTGAACTTAAAGGTTCCTTCCTATGTTAGCAAACCCTTTATTTACTCTTCTTAAAGGTTTGATAATTTTTATTACCACCAGAAAGATTATAAATATCGCTGTACCCTAAATTTCGTAATACATTTTGCGCAGCATTACCTGTTGTACCACTATTGCAATATGTCACAGTAGGGAGCAACGGATCAAGATTCTTCGATTTTTCACGCAAATCACCAAGAGCTATATTAATGGCACTATCCACACATGAGGCTTGAAATTGTTTTGCAGAACGCGTATCAATTACCTGTATTGCTTCACCATTATTTATTCTTTCTGATAAATCACTTGGGGTAATTAGTTTATTTTTCTTTTCTATAGCATTCTGTAACGCCATCCCAGTATACATAACAGGATCTTTTGTTGTACTAAAAGGTGGAGCATACGCTAAATCAAGATGGAATAAGTCTTCAGCTTTTGCTTGAAATGTAATGGCTGTAACAAATACATCCATTCGCTTATCCACCCCTTCTTCCCCCACAATTTGTACGCCTAATATTCTGCCTGTTTGTCTATCAGCAATTGCCTTAATGATTAAATCTTTCCCTCCAAGATACTCCGCTCTAGCAGGTTTGATATTGTGCAGGATTTCAATTGAATATCCTTCTTCTAATGCTTCTTTTTCTGTCATACCAGTTTGTCCAACAGCTAAATCAAAAACTCGCAGAATTCCTGTACCTAAAATACCTCGATGCTCTAGTGAACCACCAGTTATCACATCACCAGCTATTCTCCCCATTTTATTAGCTGTACTACCCAATGGACGATACAGCGGTTTCCCTGTTATTAAGGAAAAGCTTTCCGCCACGTCACCTACTGCATACACATCTGGTATATTTGTTTGCATTTTACTATTTACAGCAATGGCCCCTGATTGACCAATATTAACACCTATTGCCTCAGCCAATTGTGTATTTGGGCGCACACCTGTTGCTAAAATGACCATATCTGCTTCGATAACTTTTCCTGATTTTGAATGTATTTCCGCTTCATTTATTGCGGTTATTTCTTCATTTAAAAGGAGTTTTACCCCTTTTTTAACTAAGTGCTCCTCTACACGTATAGCCATATCCTTATCCAAATGAGACATAACTTGATTGCTACGCTGAACTAACGTTACATCTAATCCTCTTGTTTTAAGCTGTTCTGCCATTTCTAAGCCAATATAACCTGCGCCAATAATAGTTGCTTTTTCGGGCTGCTTTTCTTTCATAAATTTTTCGATAGCTTTCGTATTTTGAATGGTTCGAACCTGAAAAACATGCTCCAATTCTACACCACTAATTTCAGGAGTAATTGGTGTTGCACCTGTTGCAAAAACTAATACATCATATATATCCTCTTTTACTTCGTTTGTATCTAAGTTTTTCACTTGAATCTTTTTCTCTACAGCATCGATACTGGTAACTTCATGTCGGATAAAAATGTCTACATTATATCGTTTTTTAAACCAAGATGGAGTCCTTGGTGTTAAAGTTTCCAATTCATCTATTTCTCCACCTAGAAAATAAGGAATTCCACAAACTGAATAGGAAATGTCATAATCTGCATTATATAAGGTGATCTCGGCTTGTTCGTCATTTCTACGTGCTTTTGCTGCTACAGAAGTCCCTGCTGCAACCGATCCTATTATAATAATTTTCATGTTTATCCTCCTATATGCATTCATTTTTTTCTTAAATCGATTTAACCTTTCTTTTTTGCAATGAATCATATAAAAACAGGCGACTAAAAATGGCTCGTTCCTTCTCTCTTGCTTTTTTTAGAGTTCGGAGATTAATGGTTTAACTTACCAACTATGAAAGGAAAGAAAGCCAGAAGTATAAGCCAATTAAAGTAATAAAAAGAGTCGGAATGGTTAAAATTATTCCCGTTTTGAAATAGGTTCCCCATGAAATCTTTACCCCTTTTTGTGATAATACATGTAGCCATAATAAAGTTGCCAGTGAACCGATCGGGGTAATTTTTGGACCTAAATCGGAACCGATTATATTAGCATAAATTAATCCCTCTTTGATTACTCCAGTTGCATTAGTATCTGCTATTGCTAAGGCATCGATCAGGACAGTCGGCATATTATTCATTATGGAAGAAATAATAGCAGCGATGAATCCCATGCCAATGGTTGCAACAAACAATCCCTGATCTGCAGCTGCTTGAATAACGCTTGAAAGCAGGTTGGTTAATCCTACATTCCGAAGACCATAAATAACAACATACATTCCTATCGAAAAGAAAACAATTGCCCAGGGTGCTCCCTTCATTACATTCCGAATAGATACCGCCTCGCTTCTTCTTGCAAAAAAGAGAAAAATAATTGCGATAATGCCAGCAACAAACGATACTGGAATCTTCAAAAACTCACTTCCAAAATAGCCAATAAGTAAGACCACTAAAATGCCCCAAGAAATCCGGAACATTTTTTGATCTTTAATTGCATCAACGGGAACCTTTAAGTGGCTTGAGTCATACTTCTTAGGAATACTCTTACGAAAGTATAGATATAACACAAGGATACTAGCTAATAAGGAGAATAGATTTGGAACAATCATTCTGGATGCATACTCAACAAAACCAATACCAAAGAAATCAGCAGAAACTATATTCACTAAATTACTTACCACCAACGGCAAGGATGTAGTATCTGCAATAAATCCACTAGCCATAATAAATGGAAAAACCATTTTTTCTTCTAGCTTTAATGCTCGAACCATCGCGAGTACAATGGGGGTTAAAATAAGTGCTGCACCATCGTTTGCAAACAACGCTGCAACAATTGCACCTAATATCGAAACATAAATAAACATCTTAAGCCCGTTCCCGTTCGCGGCTCGTGCCATATGTAGTGCTGCCCATTCAAAAAAGCCAATTTCGTCTAATATTAAAGAGATAATTATAATTGCTATAAAGGCAAGTGTTGCATTCCAAACAATCCCTGTTACATCAGCAACATCATTAAAATCTACTACACCTACCAGTAATGCTAGTATTGCCCCTCCACAGGCAGACCAACCAATCGAAAGATTTTTTGGCTGCCAGATAACCAATGTTAATGTTAATAAAAAGATAATTATTGCCAAGACTGTTTGTAACAAAGTGTCAACCTCCATTAATTACATATGATTCTAAAACCTTTTTCTTCTAACCTCTCGATTTTTTCTCGCTGATTTGGGATGTGTTTTAATAGCTCCATTATCATTTCATAATAGTCACTAGTATTATTTAATGAATAAAAAACCCACTGCCCCTTTTTTTGTTCCTTTACAATTCCCAAATCTCTCATTTTACGAAGATGCTGACTAATTGCTGGCTGTGATATATTAAAGATTTCAACAAATTCACACACACAGCATTCTTGTTCAGACAACAAGCTTACAATGCTAAGTCTTGTTTTATCCCCTAGTAATTTTAAAACACTAGCTGTCTCTTTTAAAGATTGGTCTTTTTTGCTCATTTTTATCCTCCTTTCTACACGATTTCCTATTACATAAGCTTATTGTTATATACTTATTTAAAGAAAAGAAATACAATATTTATTAGTATTTGTATCTATTCTTTTAATATATAATTATATACTTATATATTATCAGTAAAAAAAGGTGCTGTCAATTACATTTTTTTACTTTTAAATACAAGAAATTCTTTTGCCGTGATCTTCTAAGCTAATAAATTTTTCTTCTTGCTCATTTACTTACTTTAGAATATCGTTAACCATCGAAAAATGTATATTTTGTTGATTTAGAAAATTGATTACCCAGTCCAGCATCCTTTTACTTTCTCGAATGTTGACTAATAGCAGGTTGAGACAATTGAAACCCATCTACAAATTCACATAAACAGCATTCGTGAACCGTTAGCATCCCTACCATTAATAACTATGTTTTATGCCCTAAAAGGTTTAAAATATTTGCTTCACTGTCAAATTGTTTCGAAGACATATATTCTTATCCATTTCCATTCATATATAAATTTCATCATAATCTGTTCATCTTAACTACAAACCACTTTTATGCAAAGAATTTAGAAGTTTCCGTTTCTTTCGTTCCATCATTCTCCCAATCTATGGTATAATACGAAACGTTATTGTTAAGAAAGAGGACAAAAAGATGAAACAATCAAATTCAATTAATCAAAAGTTAACACAAATGATCGTTATTTTAATGCCTGTACTTGTTACACAGGTTGGCATATTTGCACTAAGCTTTTTTGATACGACAATGTCTGGACATTATAGTCCCGTTGACTTAGCGGGAGTAGCAGTAGGGAGCTCCTTATGGACACCAATCTATACAGGACTCAGTGGGATTCTTCTTGCTTTACCTCCAATCGTTTCCCAATTAATGGGTAGAAGCGAACCACAAAAGGTACGATTTTCAGTTATCCAAGCTGCGTATCTTTCTTTTAGTATGGCTGTAACACTTATAATAATTGGCTACTTCTTTTTAGAGTCCATATTAGGAAGTATTGGGTTAGAAAAAGAAGTCTTTAACGTTGCTTACCATTACTTAGTAGCCTTGAGTACGGGGATTATTCCTATTTTCTTATACTTTGTTCTTCGTTCTTTCATTGATTCCCTTGGCCAGACTCAGATTACCATGTTTATTACTTTAATTGCCATTCCGATTAATGTAGTATTAAATTATGCACTTATCAATGGGATATGGATATTTCCCGAGCTAGGTGGAATAGGAACTGGTTATGCAACAAGTATAACGTATTGGATTATGTTTTTTATTGCCATTTATATCGTGCATCGAAAACAGCCTTTTGTTTCGTTTCAATTATTTACTCAATTTTCAAAAGTATCTTGGATTAAATGGAAGGAAATTTTGACAATTGGGATTCCGATTGGTTTTTCCGTGTTCTTTGAAACAAGTATCTTTAGTGCTGTGACAATTCTAATGAGCAATTACGATACTAATACAATTGCTGCACATCAATCGGCAATTAACTTTGCCTCACTCTTGTATATGGTTCCCCTCAGCATTTCTACAGCATTAACCATCCTTGTTGGTTATGAAGTTGGAGCCAATCGCTTGAAGGATGCAAAAGCATATAGCTGGTTAGGAGTGGGACTAGCGTGTTTCATTGCATTTATAAGTGGAATAATTCTGTTAACATTCCGAATGGATATTGCTGAAATTTATACAAAAGATTGGGAAGTGCTAAATCTAACAGCTCACTTTCTTATTTATGCGATATTCTTTCAATTATCAGATGCTATTCAAGCACCAATTCAAGGAGCTTTACGAGGCTATAAAGATGTAAATGTTACACTTCTTATGAGCTTTCTATCCTATTGGGTGATTGGTTTACCAAGCGGCTATCTTCTTGCTATGTATACCCATTTAGGTCCCTTTGGCTATTGGATCGGTCTCATTATCGGTCTTGCTACAGGAGCTATTTTCTTAACGAGTCGATTAATAAAGATACAGAAGAAAAAATTTGCTTATCCGCAATATCAGCATTAAAAGAGTGATTACCACAAGGGGAAAGATGTAAAAAAAGATAAAGTGAAACTTCCATCAGTGGTGGGTTTTCCTTTATCCCCCTACTATTGAATGGTAAAACTCTTGGTCATTACGGTGCTAATCTCCCACCTACCTCTAAGTATCAATAGAACTAGAAAATTTCTATCCCCTTCATATAAGAGAATATCTTCCATCATATAAATCTATGATTGTCACCATTCACATTGTTGATAACTAAACAAATCAAAAGTCCCTACTTTAACCTCTTACTGTTTAGTTAATAAATGTTGCTTTAGAAGATATAACAGAACAGATTACGACTCAGAGGCAAGTAAAATTCGTAGCATATCAATATCATGATGATTTAACTGGTTTATTCAAATGAAGAGGAATTTATCGAAATTTAGAAAGTCACCATTCACGCTAACACGCTTGTGGCAACTATTCTTATCGATCTCGATATGTTCAAAGACATCAATAATCTTGGCCATGTCGCTGGAGATACCTTACTGAAGCAAGTTACGGGAAGATTAAAAAAAATATTGATACGAGGTGAATTGCTTGCAAGAATGGGGAAGACGAATTTTTTCATTTGCCTTATTGCGCCCTATAGTCGGAACGAAGTATTTGAAAGAATCAAGAATATTCAAGATTTAATGAAGGAGCCATTCCTAGTACAAGAGACTTTGAAAGAAATTACTATAAGCATCGGTGTTTCTTTTTATCCAGAAGATGGCAAAGATTTAAACACGCTGATTAAGCATGCTGATATGGCCATGTATGAAGTCAAGCATTCTGGAAGAAATAATGTCATTTTCTTTTCTTCTCAGGTTGAAGAGAAGAAACTAGAACAAATCAATATGCTTCAGTCATTAAAGATAGCTCTTAAGCAAGAACAATTTATTCTTCATTTCCAACCCAAGCATAGTACTAATCACAAAAAAAAAGTAGGTGTAGAGACATTAGTACGATGGAACCATCCAGAAAAAGGTTTTGTCAGTCCAGATGAATTTATTTCATTAGCAGAGGAAAACGGTCTAATTATTCCTCTCAGTAACTGGATTATTGAATAGGCAATAAGCTCATTTTCGGGTTGGATACTAGAATATAATGTGAATTTTCACCTTTCTATCAACATATCGCCTATTCATTTTTTAGATGAGAACTTTATACCATTTTTATTTGCGCAATTACAGAAATTCAAACTTCCAACACATATGATTGATCTAGAAATCACCGAAAACCTGGCTATTGAAAATACAGAACAGACTAAGAAAAAAATTAATATACTGAAGGAAAAAGGAATCCAAAAATCGATGGATGATTTTGGAACAGGTTACACCTCCCTGACATACTTATCACAGTTCAACCTGGATCGCATAAATATTGATCGTTCCTTTATTAAAGAATTACCAAAAAATAAAAATGATGCGGCCATAGTACAATCTTTGCTATTTGTAGCCAAAAACTTAAATATTACGGTAACAGCTGAAGGCGTTGAAAAGGAAGAACAATTAAATGCCTTTTAGAATGGGGATGTGATGAAATTCAAGGCTACTATTATAGTAGGCCATTACCAGAGGATAAACTTCTTAAGTACTGGCAAGAAACGGTACAGTAATATATTGATAATGGTCCTTAGGCTACTTTGTAAAATGAATAGTTAGACATGGAGCATATGAAAAAGGCATTGCGCTTATCTGATTTTTTTCAATATTCATTTAAAGAAATGCCAACTAGGCAAATACACACTTTTATTATGTGTGAATACAATGAAAAATAAGCATATATTTGCAAAGGTGAGAAAGGATGAATTTCCAATGTTCCCATGGAATTTATTCCCTTTTAATAAAGATTCAAAAAATAGAATGGATCAAATGAATCCTCAAGATATCCAAAAGTATGTACAAGAAATGATGGATAAACTTATGCCAGAATCTCTTCAGAAAATGGAGCCAGATACTATGTTCCAGCAATTTTCAAAAGGTGCGAATTATCGCAATGATAACATTCACGATTCAGAAAAATTCAATTATGTCGTTTTTGAAACCCATCATCACGTTTATGTCAGAATTCCTATTCTAGAAAGCAGCTGGCTTGAACATATTAAGATCTTTTATACATCTAACCAATTAGTAATAGAGCATATTCCATCATTTGAAGACAAACATATGATTACATTGCCTGCCATTGTAAGAAAAAAAGGGTCTGCTGCCGTTTACAAAGATCATATTTTAGAGATAAGGATTCAGAAGAATATTGATATTCAATTTTCGGAGATTGATGTAACAGAAATGAATTAAAAAGGAAGCGGGAATTTTTATGAGTTTTGACAACTTAAAAAAAATCTATCAATTTTCAGAGAATAGTCATAAGGAAGATTATTGGAAAGAAATGTTTGGATCTAGTGACAAAGAGTGGTCTTCCCTTTCACCAACATCGATAAAAAATAGCGATACTTTCCCAGCATGTGATTATTATTTATTTGAATCTTGTTATTTTATTGATATGGAGTTGCCAGGAATGGATATAAACCTTTTAAAGATTCGTATTCATCACCATGTCCTTTATATAGAAGGATATTATAAAACCCTTTTTCCTAAATGTTCCTATCTTTTGAAAGAACGACAGAATAAACATTTTCTAAAAAAAATCAGCATCCCAAAATATGTGAATGAAAATACGATTAAAAAGAAATATGAAAATGGAATTTTACAGATTTCCTTTGCTTGCAAAGTGTGATAAGAGGAGATCTAGCGATTTCCTCCTATCTCCCTTTAAGGAATCATAGAAATAATTTATCATAGCAATAAAATGGTTTGTCTTTTCCTTCAAAAAAAGTAGAACCAACTTTATTATATCCATTTTTCATAAATAAGTTTTGTGCTTTATCATTTAATGAATATGTATCAGTTTTCAAGTAAAATACATCTTGTTCAATGGCGTACACTTCAGCGAATGCTAATAAATTACTCGCAATACCGCCACCACGAATATCTGGATCAACAACTAATCGATGGATAACCATGTATTCTCTATTATGATAAGTCCAGGCAATACCCTCATAGTTTTTTCCACCAATTTGATCAATTGTAATAGAACCAACCACTTTGTCATCCATAATAGCAACAAAGAGATTTTTATTTTCGATATCTATTTCAAAGCTATTTTCATTAGGGTATTTATGAGACCATTGATCATTTCCTTCTTTTTGCATAATCACTAAAGCCTTCTTAACAATCTCCATGATTGTTGGTAAATCATCTATATGTCCTTGTCTAATTTCCACTTGTAATTTCTCCTATGCAATAAATTCTTCCCTGTAAACTCTCTTAGTTAGTGTGCTTGTTCTTAAAGTAGATATTCAGGAAAAATTATTATATAAATTAATGCTCAAAAATACCACTATTTTGTTTAATAAACATCTATTTCTATAATTCTCTTTATTCAGAATCATCTAAGTTAAAATATAATTTCCATAGTTGGCTACTCTTTCTCGCCTGCCAATACTACTTGAACTCAAATAAGCTTGCGGTTGTGTCTACTATAGCTAGTATTGTATTAAACTTGATGCTTTCCAAAACACTATTGATTCAAGATAATAAAAAAACAACTCTATCAGAAAAAAATTCTGTAGAGTTGCATGTTTAATTATTTTATATCGATAATATTATTGGTGTTACTTTCCGATAAATTGCTGTGTCCAATAACTTCCATTTTCAACATATCCAACACCTATATGTGTAAATTTATCACTTAGAATATTTGCACGATGTCCTTCACTATTCATCCATGCCTTTACTACTTCTTCTGGTGTTTTTTGGCCTTTGGCAATATTTTCTCCTGCCGCTTTATACGTGATGCCAAATTGCTCCATCATGTCAAAGGGACTGCCATAGGTTGGGCTTGTATGGTCAAAATAATTATTTGTACTCATATCTTGTGACTTTGCTTTAGCAACCTTACTTAATTCGCTATCTAAAGTAAGGGCTGGTAAATCATAGTTAGCTCTTTCTTTATTAGTTAATTCTACTACTTCTTTTTCAAAAGCGCTTACCGAAGCAGTTGCATCCTCAACCTTATTATTAGTAGGTTCAGCTACCTTATTATTTTGTGAAGTAGTTGTTTCAGGCTTTGATTGCTCTTGGTTTTTTTTGTCTATTTGTTCTGTATTATCCTTCTTAACTTCCGTTTGTTTGTTTTCAGATTGATATGTTTGTTGTTTTCCAATTGACTCTTTCCATTCACTCCATACTTTATCCAAATCAATTTGATAATTACTAGAAAAATCATTTACTATTTTATTAAGTTGCTCTTCTGAAAGATTATATGATTGATAGATTACCTTTGCCTCTTTTGGTTGAACTGTAGCAGCCTCTGCTTTGCTTGCTAGTGGAGTTGCCATCAATGTTGTTGCTGCCGCTACTGAAAAAATTAAATTTTTCTTTTTCATTCTATATTTCCTCCTTAGTTGTCCAAATCGAAAGTTTAATAGATTTTGTTGTTTTCGACTTACTACGAAAATCATAACATAGGTTTTTTGTCATATTTTTGGATAAAAAAACCAATTAGTTGTTAGATAACAAAGAATGTATATAGGAAAAAACAGGAAAATGAATAGAATAATAGATACATCAACCAAAATATATCCTTTATTTTATCCATAAATAGAATGGATAAAAAAACCATTAATAGGAATTATATTATAGAAACCTATATTTTGGACAACAAATGATGCTTGACAGACATTTTTTTTTCGAATGAAAATAACATTAAAGTCAATGTGTTAACAAAAATGTACAAGTTGTTACAGTGGGAGCTTAAAGAACTATTTGTATTAATGAGTAAAAAAGGATGATTCCTTATTTCTACTTCTGCTATATGCATAAAAAAACGATAAGATTGGAAATATAATTAGGAATAATATCTTATAAAGAATGGAGTAATGATATGAATACACCGTATTGCTGCCCCAATTGCAAGACGAATCGAAGTCGCTTTAATATTATTAAGCAAGTTTCTCAATCAGTTAAATTAGATCCACAAACAGGTAATGTTATGGAGGAATATTCATCTGATAACCTATCTCCTTTCCATATGGGTTATTCTGGACCAGAATATCGAATTCAGTGTGCTGCTTGCGGCTTAGTGGAAGACGAAAATACATTTATTAAGTTTGGAGAAATGAAGGGATAACGAAAAGTAACCTTTCAGTAAAGTGAAACTTGTGTGGGGATTTCCCTTCGTTCCCCACTGTAAGATTAGAGTAGATGAAAATTCAGAATAACGGACAGTTAAACTACCTATCTTACGTTCAAAAGCAAAAGGTAATAGTCCTGTCGCCAATAAAAGTGGTAACAATTGAGTTTACTCAAAAAAGAGGAGTTATGGTACAAAAGTATTTTACTTAAAAGGAATACAATAACGGGAGGTCTATTATTATACCTACAGCCTGAATACCACTTTGCTTTCCAAGGGGAGAGTGGTATTCAGGCTGCTCTGTTTTTCCCCTTAATTAGTGGTCTTTTCTTTTATTGAAAAAGACACTTTAAAAACTAAGTTGAAAGGAGGAGAAGACACTGAATAAGTATAGTTCTCCTTAAACGAGGATTTATTTATTTGAAAGCGAGCTATTGCCTCAATAGAGGAAAGGCTATAGCCCCCGTCCTGTCGTTCATGCAGAGAGGAGGCATAGTTTCCTCCTCTGCATGAACGAATGTCTGCATCTATAGCCAATAGAACGACTTTTTTAAAATCCATAGATAAACAATATGAGAAGGAGCATTATTTATAGCTATTAAAATAATGGTTCTTCTACTTTAACCTTCCAAGGTTCTAGTGGGGAGCTTCTGATTATTACTAGCTCCTTGTTTATACTTTTTGGTTTCTCGTTCTTTACGTAAATATTCCAATCAATTGGAAGATCAATTTGTAATACTTGTTCAAACTGTTGGTGGTCAGGCTCTTGTAATCGATTAATTTTTATATTTTTGATTGGTTCTAACGCTGTCCACCATTCCTGTTTCGTTGAAATGTACCGCAAAATGGTAGTATCCTTTTCCTTTAATCCAGCAGTATACGCTTTGGCAACCTCGCTAGGATTCATCTGCTCTAAATACTCTTTTAAATGGCCAGCAGCCTTATACACCATTAATTTATGGGAAAAGTCCATCTTCTCTGTCTTATGTGTGGTACTCCCTAAAAAGTGCACACAGAAATGACCAGGAAAATCGTTATTTAAAGCACCTGCGCCGTGCGGCATCCCATGCATCGATGCAGCAAACAATTGGTCATCTACCATTATAAGAATCGCTCTTCTTCGCCAGCTCCATTTTCCGTCATATATTTCTTTCATTATCTTTGTATCCTTCACACTTAGAGGCTGCACATCAGCATGCTGGCTTCCAGCTCTCCGTTGTACTTTAAACTGCTTCTTTGTCTCTATATCAATAATGGTAAACTTACTGTATCTAGGAATCATTTCATTTATTGTATTCCAATTTAACAGTTGAATATCAAAACTAATAGGAGAGGTTATTTCTTCTTCTGCAGCTCGCACTGAAATCGCAGAAACCAAAAATTGATAACATATAACCATAAATAAAATTTTTCTGTACACAAAGGACCCCCATTCACTTTTATTTGAATAATGAAAGTTTGCCCCTTTTTCTCTACTGTACTCATTCTATTTTACTCATTGCTAACAATTACCAAACTATATTATATGAAAGGATCCTTGCTAAAAAAACCAATATCTTATAATTTATTTAGTGATTCTTCAACCAATTTCCAGTCTATGTTTTCCCCTATAAATACCATATTTAATGGCATTTTCATGTCTTCTTGCATGAATAAAGGCATTCCATATGAGTATTGAAACAAATCTGGATATTTTGCTTGGTGAAATTGAACATATCCTTTTATTCTATAAATCGTATCTGGAAGCTCTCTTAAAAAGGTTTCAAATTCATCTGCAGCAATCATTTTTTTAAACGTATACACAAAAGTACTCAAGTGTAATTTATGGATTGACGTTTTTTGTACGTTATCGTAAACCTGTGTATTCATTTCCAGTAATTTTTCAAATGGAAATTTTGAAAAGGTTGTTAATATAGTAAATGCATGTGGGGAAATGGATTGAAGTTCAAAACTAATTTTTGCTTTTTCTGCTTCCGTCAATTGATCTTCTTTATTAATGATTAATAAACTAGCATGTCTGGCTTGCTCCAAGATTAGCTGTTGAACTGGGGCGTTTAATGTAGCTCGCTCTATCCACTGCTTTCCATTTATTACTGTTATTATCCCTTTAAATCGAAGACGATCTGCGAAAATGGGAGATAGAATTCCATCGATCGTTTCTACTGGATGTGCAGCTCCTGTTGTCTCGAAATATATCACATCTGGTTTTTCTTCCATTAATAATGTTTGAATTTGGGCTTCCACCTCATCTTGTATAGTGCAGCACACACATCCTCCGAGTAACTCTTTTAAAGGAATATCTTCCTCTATTTCATTCGAATCAATCGATACTTTACCTAATTCATTCATTAAGACGGCTACTTTTCGTCCAATTTCCTTTTCTTTTTTTAAAATTTCCTTTAATAACGTAGTTTTTCCACTGCCTAGAAAACCGGATAATACATAGATATCTGTCTGTTTCATCTTTATAACATCCTTTAACTATTGTCTTTTTACTATTGAAAACAGCCTATGAAAAAGAGGATGACAAATTGTCACCCTATTCTTCGATGTTAAAGCTTATTTTTCCATTTCCTTTTTTAATACTTCTATTGCTTTATTCATTTGTGTATCTGATTTTTGGAGTTTTTCACTAAGTTTATTCATTAATTGCGTAGTTGTCTTGTCAGTAATAACTCCGTCTTCTTTTAATTTTTCTTTCTTTTGGAACTCTTTTGTTGCTTTTTCAGTACTTTCATCAAAATAACCATTGGTATTGTCTATTTCATACCCTAATGCTTTTAGCATTTCTTGTGCTATTTTAACTTCTTCTGAATTACTGCCTTTTTTCAATTTACTTTCAGGATTGATCATTGTAAGGCTTGCATAGCTTGGAAGCTCCACTTTATAGGTTGGCTCAATTCCTTTTTCATGTATCCAGCTGCCATTAGGAGTTAGCCACTTATCAATTGTATACTTAATATTGCTTCCATCTGTAAAGCTCTCTGCACGTTGGACAGTTCCTTTTCCAAACGATTTAACACCAACTAATGGAACGTCTGCAGATTGATTAACAGCACCAGCTAAAATTTCAGAAGCACTTGCACTTCCTCCGTCAATGAGCACAACAAGCGGAATATCCATATTGTTGCTATTTTGAGAGGTAACTTTGTCAACCGTACCATTTTTATGTTCAATTTGATAAATAATTTCTCCGTTTGGAACAAAGAGATCTGCAATTTTTTTCACTTCTTCAAGTATCCCACCAGGATTATGTCTTAAATCGAGGACAATTCCTTCCATACCCTCTTCCTGGTATTTATTTAAGATTTCAACTAATTCTGACGCTGTATGTTCTGAAAAGCTTGTTATTTGTATTTTAGCGATTTTATCTTTTTCCATTTCTCCATAAACTGTCTCAATCGGAATCGTATCTCTTGTGATTGTTATTTTTAATGGATCACTTGCACCTGCACGTTCTATTTCTAAATCTACTTTTGTTCCTTTTTCACCACGTATTAACAGAACTGCTTCAGAAGAACTCATACCTTGTAGAGATTTCCCGTCTACTGTTAGAATTTTATCGTTCGGCTTAATTCCAGCCTTTTCAGCTGGAGAACCTTTAATGGGTGATACGACGACGATGCTATCATCTTGTTCCTGAATTTCAGCACCTATTCCTTCGAAAGAAGAAGAGATACTTTCTTGAAAACTTGCGGCTTCTTCCTCATTCATATAATCAGAATATGGATCATCTAGTGCTGTGAACATTCCATCAATAGCACCATTAACTAAATCCTCCGAAGTTAAATCCTTATAATAATCATCCATTAATGTATCATACGCTGTATACAATTTATTAAATTCATCTCGTTGATTATTTACAGTTACAGCAGGTTCCTCGCCAAAAGAAAAAGCAATTGTAGTTATACCTGCTGCTGCAATTACAACAACAAATAAAAGCATGACAAAATAAAACTTTTTTATTTTTATATATCCTTGTCCACTTTCTTGTTCTAATTCCTTTTCATTACTGTTTTTTTCGTTATCCAAATGCCTCACCACTTTCGTTTCCAAGAGAGTTATACACTATGTATAAAAATAGAATACCATTTTTATTTTTATTTAATCAAATATGAGAAAGCTTCTCCTATAGAACTACAGAAAAGGAATAATGTAGGATCCCACTCCTTTCCTGTATTCTTCATTAGATTTTTCGAACAACTTTGAAGTATTCTTCTAATGTCCAGTCATTTTCATATATATCTTTTGCAGATTTTTTCCCCACATATCGGAAATGCCATGGTTCGTATTTATACTGCGTTATACTTTCCTTTCCCTCAGGATAACGCAGTATAAATCCATATAGATGAGCATTTTCCTTTAACCATTTTCCTTCTTTCGTTTCTCCGAATTCTTCTGTTAATAAAAAGTCTGCACTTTTGCTTGAAATATCCATAGCTAGTCCTGTTTGGTGCTCACTATTACCAGGATAAGCAACTGCTTGTACCGCCTTTTCTTCTCCTACTCGGTCCACTTCTGCACCAAATAAGACTGTTTGACGATCATAAGAACGGTAACCTGAAACTGCGTAAAGGGTTATGCCACTCTTCTTTGCCCCATTAAACATGTCTTCCAAGGCTTTAGCAGCTTCTTCTCGCATATAACTTTTTTCAATATCCTGATTACCAAACGAAAATTCCACATTTGGTCGGACTAAATCTTCTGGTATATATCCATCTGGCAATCCAAATTCTTTATTGACAAGTGATACAATATTCATTGGATTTTGAATAATATTTCTTCCATCTACAACTTTAATTTCGTTAAAAAAGATCGATTCTAATGTCCATGGATATTCTTCTTCTTCGACCTCTTCAGGAGGAGTTTGTTGCTCTTCCTTCTCTTGCTCCTCTTCGTTAACCTGGTTTCCGCTATCTTGCTCATCCGCTTTTTCGTCCCAAAAAGAAATTTTATCTTTGAGGGATGAAAAATCAACTTTTTCACATCCCGTTAGCATAAGCGTTGCTATTGCTAGTGCAGGGATGGTTACTGATCTTTTCATTTATGTCACCTTACAAACCTTTTATATTTTCTCATTAAAATGATTATATAAAGGTATGCCAAAGCATACCTTTATATAATCTATACTATTTTTATTTAATTGCAGCTTCTAAAGCCACTTCGATCATTTCATTGAATGTTGATTGTCTTTCCTGTGCCGTTGTTTCTTCTCCAGTTAATATATGATCGCTTACTGTTAAAACAGATAGAGCTTTACGATTAAATTTAGCAGCGATAGTATAAAGTGCAGCTGATTCCATCTCGATAGCAAGAATTTGATACTTAGCCCATTTCTCTAACTCAGAATTATCATTATAAAACATATCTGCAGTAAATACATTTCCTACTTTTAAAGATAGTCCTTTTTCAAGTCCACTGTCATATGCTTTTTTTAGTAAATCAAAGTCAGCTGTTGGCGCATAATCTACACCACCAAATGTTAAACGATTCATTTGAGAGTCAGTTGAAGCACTCATCGCAAGAATGACATCTCTTACTTTTACATCCTTTTGAATGGCTCCACATGTACCAACACGAATTAAATTTTGTACATTATAGCTACTAATTAACTCATTAATATAAATAGAAATAGATGGAACACCCATTCCTGTCCCTTGTACACTAATTCTTTTCCCTTTATATGTTCCAGTGTATCCAAACATATTACGGACTTCATTATAGCATTTAGCGTCCTCCAGGAAATTTTCAGCAATGTATTTTGCTCTTAATGGATCTCCTGGTAGTAAAACTGTTTCTGCAATTTCATGTTCTTTTGCACCAATATGTACACTCATTAGTATTTCCTCCAATTGATACTCTTTTCAATATTCCTACTCAAATATATCATACTTATGAAAACTTCACTATTTGTACTATATCATATTCTAATATGCTGTAAAACATATTTAATTTTAGCATAACTGTTTTTTAAAAGGTTATACTAAAATTAGTTTTCCTCTACTAGGAAGGAAAACAGATTATCTAACTGTTTGAAAGCAAGTAAATGATAATGATAAATGCTTAAGAGGAGGATTATAATGGGAAAAAAGCATCGAAATCGTATAAATTCTCCAAAGAAAAATAATCATATACCAAAAGAAGCGATTATTGCTGAGCACGAAGCACATGGAAAAGAATATTCTGCAACAGGTCGGAAAAGATAGTTTTTAAAAAAGCGCTGACTTTCTTCTCCATTAAATAGGGAGAAGAAAGTCAGCGCTTCAAAAATTCATTTACTTACATAAAGAAAGGGCAAGGATTTAACCTCACCATTCTTATTTTTTTATTCATCAAGTTCCTCATCAATTATGCATTTTTCCAATAAATATTCAAATGTAATGTCAGCCAATTCTTCCATTTCACCTTCAGTAGGAACGAATCCCCTTTTTAATAGCTCACGAAAGAAAAACTCTGCTATTTCCTCAGTATCTATAATCACGTCGATTTCTTTCAAGCCTATCGCCCCCTTTTTAAAGAATATATGTGACATCTAAAAAAAAAATGCTTTCATAATAAAATTATCTGATAAAACTGACTTTATTTCAAGAAGAAATATCTACAATGCCAAATAATGAACGCAATTAAAAAATATCCTCCAGATAAGTTTAAAAAATAGACATGTTTATTAGAGCTTATACATATAGTTTTAGTAAAAAAAGGGAGGCATCCTATTATGAATAAAATCCAATATATAGTCGAAGATATAAAAGTAGATTTGAATAATGAAAACAGTGAGATCCTTACTATTCTTCATTCCCTTTTAAAAAAGCTCTTTACCCTACTTCTACTTAGCAGTGTACCGATGTTTATCTACCTATTATTCTAAATTTTTGGTTCCATTGTCCTTATCCGATCTGTTGCTTAATAGCTTCAATTTACGAAGAGTTAACTTCATTACTTGTTCATACTCAGCGTCTTTAAATAACGAATAAAGAATTCTGTAATCATTATATATATCTAACAAACCATCAATAAGCTCTTTCTTCTCCTTTGTTCTTTCTAACAATTCTTTTTCTGTCTGATGGAAGGAGCTACTTGATTTTTTAAGATCGATGGACTTTTGTTTTTTATCCATTATATATAAAAGCCCTAATTTTTGTATAAATGAATCAGCACTATCTGCATCTGCCACTAACGTTAATTCATCTTCTCCTGCCTCTAACCATTCACCATCACTAACTCTAGAAAGCTCGTAAATGACGTCTTCCCAAGCATCTGACTTATATCTCCAAATCTCTGTCCGAAATCCCATAATTTTAAAAAGGTTTGAACCATATCCTTTTACTTTCACTAAATCACCAATAAAGAAGCGATACTCTATATCGATTTTCTCTGAATCCATTATTTCTCCTTCATATTCAGACAGCATCTGTAGACTGGATTCTAAATATAATCCTTCACTTTTATTTACTTCATATACATGCATTTGATCTAAATATTTCACATCGGTAATTTTACCTACTGTACCATATATCGTGATTACAACTGTATCACCAATTTTGAATTTAGGTTTTTTTCGATTCGTCATAATTACTGATCCTCTCTAAACAAGATTGTGTGGCATTGCCTACTTATGCGGTTTTCCCCCACACTCTTGAGTAGAACATGTAATCAAATGAAGATGGGGGATATTAAAGGAATATAATCCTATCTTCAGTCACCATTTAATTTTCATCCTTTTTTGTTCGTCTACACTTTCACTTTCGCTTTTGTTTCTATTATCATATGCACTTATCTGCTATTCGCTCATAAAAATTCATGTATCCTAAAATCCAGTAGTTCCTTTTACTTTAAAACTTTTTATTCATTATATGTCTGTATGTCAATAGGAAGAATACATTCTTACGTTTAAGTACATGCAGTAGCTCTTCCTTTTTTCATTTAGGATATATAATTCTTAGAAAAAGGCAGTTACTTTGAAAAAAACCCAACAAAAAACACCCAAACAAATTCTTGCCGGATGTTTTCAATAGCTGTAATTTTTCTTTTCTTCTTGAAATAAGTATTGCTCCCAAGCCTCATCAAAAACGCGCATACTTGGAAGATAGTGCCCATTTAATTCTAAATAATCACTAATTTCGTCATAATCAAAGCTATTTTTAGGAAAATCATGATCAAGATAAGCGTCATTTGCAAATTCGCTAATTTGATCATTTGGTTCAGGGTGCCGAAACTTCATTAGAAAATGATAAAAGGATTTAGTCAAGATCTCACCTTCCTCGATCAATAGATATAACGTATACTATACATAAATGGAAATAATGGTGCAAGCGATACGGCCAATTTCCAAAGAAAATCTATTTGTTTGTCTATTTTATAAAAAGTCATTCTTTTGTCAGTAGAAATGCTTAGCTTATCCTTTAGTAGGGTAATTTAATGAACAGAATAAAAAAGGATCTCTATTATATAAGGAGGGAAAATAAAAAAGAAAGATGAAGAAAGGAATTAAATATTTTATTTACTCTCTTATTTTTATCGCCATTCTTGGCATGCTGTATTTATTAATTCATTCGAAAAAACCGGAAAGAAATGTCTATGAAAAAATAGCCGATGGTAAAAAGGTGAACTACTTAATTGTCGGCGATAGTATAGGACGTAGCTCAGGTGCTAGCAATAATCAACATAAATGGTTTCAACTAGTAGAAAGAGGTTTAACGAAAAAATACGGTGGCGCCTTTTCTAGGCATTTAGTTGTTCAAAGCGGTGCTACAGCATTTGAAGGACTTTATAAATTGAAGAATAACTTGTCTAAAGATATAGATCTAGTCTTCATTGTTTTTGGAGAAAATGATCGTAAATATATGGATAACAAGCAATTTTATTTCTTATATCAATCCTTATTAGATGAAATTGTCATCCGATTTCCCCATGCTGAGTTAATTACCATTACCGAAAGTAGTTTGGATAACGAGGAATTTATTGATGTTATTAAACAGCTTTCAAAAGACTATTATGCTACAAACATCGATATGAGAATTCCATTTCGAAATTCTCGGCTATCTACTGAACGATTAACAAATGACCTTGTACATCCAAATGATTATGGCTACTATTTATATGCTCAAGAAATAATCCAAACAATCGATACAGCAATACGCAAAGATAAAAAAGTGCTTACTTCTTCCATCCCTGTGAATGAGGTAAGTAGTTTAGAAATGAATACGAATTATTCTTATCGCTCTATTGATCCATCTTTTCAAAATAAAAAAGGTAATTATACCTCAAATCAAATTGGTTCCACTATAGAATATCAATTCTCTGGATCATTTTTAGGTGTAAACGTGATTAGAAGTGAAAAAGGTGGAAAGATGGATGTATTTATTGATGATAACTATGAAACCACTATTTCAACATGGTGGCCATTTAAGAAAGAAAGGTCTTTATATGTAACAAGTGGATTAACCAATAAAGATCATACTGTTAAATTTCAAATTTCTGCTGACAAATCTAGATATAATATTACAGATCAACAACTTATCCAAATTTCTTCCATCATTACGAATTAGCTTTATTTAAAGGAAAAAAATGAGGTTTGGACAACAGCTGATATCAAATATTTTATTATGGTTTAAAAAGTCAAGTAGAGAAAAATGCGTTCCATTAGCTATAGACTTTTGCTTTCTGTAGCGCACGATCTTAAGCATCAGCCGGTTCACAAACACAGACCACCTCAAAAATAAAATAACCCGAACAATTATACGAAATTTCAATTAACATCTCCGTATAATTGTTCGGGTTTATATTTGGTTGGAATACTTTTATCCCTGTGTCTTCCTATTTTTCAAATAATCGCAAATACTTTCCGTATCCTTTTTCTTCTAATTCTTCTTTTGGAATAAACTTCATTGCAGCTGAATTCATACAATATCGCAAACCTGTTGGATTCGGTCCATCATTAAATACATGACCTAAATGAGAATCAGCTTCTTTACTTCTTACTTCTGTCCGAATCATCCCATGACTAATATCTTTTTTCTCCATTAATTCTTCTTCATCAATTGGCTTTGTAAAACTTGGCCAGCCACAACCAGCATCGTATTTATCGAGAGAACTAAACAAAGGCTTGCCAGAAATAACATCTACATAAATACCTTCTGAAAATTCATTCCAATATTCATTATGAAACGGCGGCTCTGTTCCATTATTTTGGGTAACTTCATATTGTATAGGGGATAATTTTTCCTTTAATTTGTCTTTTTCCATTACTTATCTCTCCAATTCTCTTGAATATAGGCTGCACGTCCTGAACCGATATGGTAACGATTGTAATGTTCAGGATTCTTTTTATAATATGCTTGATGATAATCCTCTGCAGGATAGAAGGTAGAAGCAGGCAGTATTTTTGTAGCAATCGGCTTATTGAACTTTCCACTTGCCTCTAATTGCTGCTTTGATTCTTCCGCTAATTGCTTTTGTTCTTCCGTATGATAGAATATCGCCGTTTGATAAGAAAGACCACGGTCAAAGAACTGTCCACCGGCGTCTGTTGGGTCAATTTGCTGCCAGTATATACGAAGCAGTTTTTCATACGAATATACACTCGGATCATATGTAATTTGGACAGCCTCATAATGTCCAGTAGTCTCTGAACATACTTCTTTATAAGTTGGGTTCTCTTTATGGCCTCCTGTATAACCAGAAACAACCTTTATAATTCCAGGCTCTTGATCAAAGGGCTTAACCATACACCAGAAACACCCCCCCGCAAATGTTGCTAATTCCGTTTTCTTTTCCATTAAAACAGCCCCTTTAAAAAACATTCTTCTCTTTATATTCCCTTATCTTGATCATTTCACACTATTAGCTTAATGTTTAAGAGAGAAATATGCAAAAATAATGGCTTTAGTGGAAAGTAAAGTCCTTGCACTAATTATGCTAGGACTTTACCTTTTAATGGTGGAAAATTATCTTTTTTTGGATTGCTTTGTCATGTTCTTCCATTTTTTCTTTTCTTCAGACTGTGCTTTCTTATCCTGTCGTCTTTCTAAAAAAGCTAATTCTCGCAATAATTTTTTATAGCTTTGCAGTCTTTCTTCCTTCAATTCTCCCTTTTCAATCGCTAATTTTACTGCACAGCCAATCTCTTTTTCATGCTGGCAATCTCTAAATTTACAACTAGATGAAAGCTGTTCTATTTCCGAAAAGCTGTTAGAAATGCCATCTTCACTATTCCATAATTGAAGTTCCCTCATTCCTGGTGTATCAATTAAGATCGCATGGTTAGGTAATAATACCATCTCACGATTAGTTGTAGTATGCCTTCCCTTTGCATCCGAACCTCTAATTTCCTGTACTTCCTGCTTTTCAAACCCAATCAAATAATTAGTTAAAGTCGATTTACCAACACCTGAAGAACCTAGTAAGGCGATCGTTTTTCCTGGAAGAAGATATGTTTGCAGTTCATCTAATCCCAAATTATTTACAACACTTATTGTAACAATAGGGACACCATAACTAACACCTTCTACTAGCATTATTTTTTCTTTTATATCAACAGCTAGATCGGCTTTGGTTAAAACAATAACAGGATTTGCTCCACTCTCCCATGTTAAAGTTAAATATCTTTCTAATCTTCTTACATTCAAATCTTCATTTAACGAAAAGACCAAAAAGATTGTATCAACATTCGCTGCAACTATTTGCTCTTCCGTATTATTACCAGCAACTTTTCTAGAAAATTTGCTTTTTCTCGGCAAAATAGCAGTAATTGTTCCTTTTCTTTCTTCTTTTCTTGGAGAAACGATAACCCAATCTCCTACAGCAGGATATTCTTCCCTTGATTGAGCATCAAAAGCTAATTTACCAGATACTTCACATAATAGCTCTCCAAAAACGGACCATACTCGATACATCCTTTTATGCTCTAGCGAAATTCTGCCGATTATTTGATTTGTCTTTGCTGCCTTTTCAAATTGTTCTTTTATCTTATTGTTATACCCAATTTTTATTAACTCCATCAATAGACCTCCAAATGTTTACATAATAAAAAACCATGATACAGCCCATGGTTTTTAACAAACATTTAAAAATCCACCATAATAAATCGATTAGTCCTATTATTAAAAAAATAGGAACTTTAATACGAACTTATGGTTGTAACCGTCTGGGCTGTATGCTATATAAGCTATTTACGTGGAATAAAATAATTTTGCTCATAATACATCAGCCTCCTTTCATCAATATCTTTATTATATAAATTTTCTAACTAATTGTAAAGCTATTTTCTCCTTATTCCTTAGGCACTTTCCCTAATCTTTGGCATATTCTATTCTCAGAAAGATTCTTAAATATGGTATTTCATATACACTGAAAAAATTATTATTCCGAGGAGTGAGTAGAATGACCCAAGATCAAAATCACTCAATACAAGAAGCTGGTATGTATAATGTATTAAGTGATTATTATAAATATACTAATCCAGAATTACATGTTTATTACTATCATAAACATCTTCAAAGCTTGAAAAGTGCTTTTAATCATGAAAGTAAATCTGCAATAGTGCCAGATATCCAACGTCAAAAGGAATATGGAAAAATAAGAATATTAAATGGTTCCCTGGCTACCGAAAATGTCGATATTTACCTAAATGGGATGCGTATGTTTAAAGACGTCTCCTTTAAAACAATGAGCAATGATTTAACCATACCTGCAGGAAAATACCAAATAGATATTTATGAAACTGGAAAAATGATTGATACATTATGTAGTCAGAAAATAAATGTAGAGAGTAATGTTTACCATACTTTTGCAATTGGTGGAGTAGATAATAAGCTTAAACTACATGATTATCCTGAATATCCAGTAGTACCTCCTAATGAAACAAAATTACGATTTGTTCAACTTGCAGACAACTTACCACCAATTGATATTGCCGTTCAAAAAGGGGATGTCGTCTTTCCCTCCATCCATTATAAAGGGGCAACTTCTTACTTAGGATTGTATCCAATGACCGTCTTTTTAGAAGCAAGAAAATCACAAACAAAGGAAGTAATCCAAGCATTTCCTGCGATAAGGCTGGAAGCTGATAAAGCATATACGGCCTTTATTGTTAATGGAGCGGAAGACAAAAGTAGTGAATTGCTTCTCTTTTCCTGTTAACAAAAAAAGGCTATCCTTAAAGCTCATACAAACAAATTTCCAATGAGCGTTTAAAGGATTAGCCTTTTTTAAGTTTCTATTCCGTTGGCAGCAATAAGTTAAATTGAATATTATTTTGTTCTAAATCAAACGTACTCATTTCAACTTGCATCCCATTTTTTAAGTCCATATCGGTTAAATGAACATATATTTCTTCATCACTCGGTTGAATATCAACCCATTCTGGGAAATTGTATTGGTTAGCGATAAAATTCATGATGTATGAAACTGGCAATGGCAGCTGACCAATGCTAATTTCTTTTTGTTTTAATAATAAATCACCGTTTTCCAATGCTATTGGTTCAAATGTTAATTTCATTTGAATATCAGTATTAAAAATTGGTAATGTTCCATATAACTCTACTTGATCTGCTATATTTATTTCATAATGAATGGGGCCATTTAATCCTTCTTGTTCTAAATAGTGATTTATTAACTTGGTTAAATCCTCACGATTTGTCGTTACCGCAAAAGGAACTTCTTCTCGCTGTTCTTTCTTCACGATTGTTGACTTCTCAACTGGTCTAAATATCATAATCGCTAAAATAATAATACTAAGTAATAGAACACCTAATAATGTTAAAAAAGCTACTTTCCATTTATTGTTAAACAACCTTTTCTCCTCAATTCTCTTCTGTTTGCAAATTCTCTAGTATATCCGCTAACGGTGCTGTTAACATTTTATTATAGATAGCCTCTGCTATGAGCTTATATCCCTGGTCATTAGGATGAAAATAATCTTCATACAATAAATCTGATGTCGGATTTTCAAAAATACTTTCAATGCTTACAAAATAAGTATGATCATATTCTGCTAATACTTTTTCGCTCGTGTTATTCCAATCTGTAACAATTTGATTCATTTCTTTTATATCTGAAAACATCTTAATAAAAGGATTGTATACTCCTACCAATATAATTACTGCATTAGAATTGTTAGTCCGTACATTTGACAGTATTTCGTATAGGTTATTTTCATATTCATTCAATTGTTCATTAAAGGATTCCACTTGTAAATTGGTGAAATTATTTCTTACTACTTTCATAATGTCATTTCCACCAATAGTTATTATGACTCCATCTGCTTTTTGGATTGCTTTGCTTACTTCCTCTGTTTTAATTCTTTTTAATAATTGATCTGACCTGTTGCCTCGTACTCCATAATTAACAAAATCTGCTTTATTTACTCCCTTTGTTTCTTCAAGTAAATCTTGCAGATAAGGAACATACCCTCCTTTTCCAGTGCTGTCACCAACACCTTGTGTAAGGGAATCTCCAACAGATACTATGGACATTTCCTGTGGTAAAAAACTTACCGGAATGTCCTTTTTTTCGGTCACTACAACATCTTTTTCCTTAATATAGAGCGTCTGATTAGAGCAGGAAACAAGCATCAAAAGAGAGAATAATAAAACAAGGAAGGTAAATGGTTTTTTCATTCTTTCACCTACCTTCATTTTTTATAGTATAGCATACTGATAAGGTTTCGAAATTATTTTATGCACTTATTTTTTTACCAATAGCCTACCTATATTCATATTATTCGATTTTAAAAAAAGTGAAACGCTTTCTCTCTTTTTCACTTCTTATTTTAGCGTTTTTATTTAAAGTAGAATTGCTGCATGTCTAAACTCAACTATGACTATCCTTTTTAGAAAGTGGGATATAAATCTTAAATATTGTCCCTCTTCCCTTCTCACTTTGTACTTCAATCCGGCCCTTCATTTGTTCTACCATTTGATAACAGACCATTAATCCCATTCCCGTTCCTTTTTCTTTTAATGAATAAAAAGCTGTTCCTAACCGATTTACCTCCTCATCTGTCATTCCAATTCCAGTGTCCTCTATTTCAAACACGCCATCATTCATTGTTGAATATAGATTAATGGTTATAGTCCCTCCATTTTTCATCGCTTCGATTGCATTTTTTAAAATATTTATTAATACCTGCTTCAATTCATTATTATTAGCTTCTATGTATACTTGCTGTATATTCTTCTTAAAGTGAATTCCCTTACTTAGCATTGCATAAGAATGCATTAGATCGATGACTTTATTTGCTAAATCTGCTCCGTCAATCTTCTTTGATTGTTCAACGTCAGGCTTTGCTAGTGATAAATAATCATTAATTATTGTTTCGGCCCTATTCATTTCTTCAATCATCAATTTAATATAGGTTCTTTCTTCTTCACTCATATGTTCTTTCGCATGAAATATTTGTAAAAAACCTTTGACAACCGTCATTGGATTTCTGATCTCATGGGCAACAGATGCCGCAAGCTGGCCAACGGCATTCATTTTCTCTGCCTTTTGCAGCTCACGATTCATCTTCATCGATTCGACAATATTATCCATTTGCTTAAGTGCTTCTTCCATTGTTGTTAATTGAAAATCCTTAGATATTGTACCAAGCTCCTTTGCCGTATTTGTCAATCTGTAAAAAAGAGAGGCAAGATTATCAACGACTTCATTAAAATTTCGCATTAAGCTTTGCAATTCTTTATTTCCACTTAATTCCATTTTTACTTCGAAGTTCCCGAAACTTAATTCATTTAAACTTATCATCAATTGATTTATAGGACGAAGAACTTTATTTAACCACCTTCTTAAGTATAGAAAAATCATTAAATAACTTATTAAAATAAACAAACCAGTTTGAATGATTATCTTCTTAAAAAAAATGAATTGATCATTGATCTTCGTGTCCATCCCTATAATTCCGACTAATTGTCCATTTTCATCATTAATAGGTGTAAAGGAACTCATATAATACTCTTCCTTTAATCTGTATATGCTACTATGCTGCATATCATGCGATGCAATTGATTTATTGTAAACGTCCATTGCTTTATCTGCTAAAGTATTAACATAATTGATTTCCAATTTTAAATCTTGGGGAGAAATAACTGCTATAGGAGCCTGTTCTTCATTTTCTTCTATTATTGATATATATATATTCTCCGGCATCTCTGAAAGTTTATTGTTAAAATCAGTTGAATGGATCACGTTTTGTAAAATTTGATTAGAAGTATTACTTTTCCATAATTTCATTTGAAAAGAAACATTGTTACTTAATGAAGTTAAAACTTCTTCTCCATCATTTTCAACATGTATTTTTAAATCTTGATAATGAAAATAAAAAATGAATGTCATAAAAAGAATTAAAAGGAAAAAAGGCAGAAAAAAAGATACTACTTGTTTTTTATTCACAAACGGAATATTACATATTTTTTTTATCATACTGGCCACCTATTTCTTATATTCCTTGGTCTGTATCAGTCAATAAGGTTATATCTAATGCTTTTAACACACAATTTCACAATTAAATACACTGCTTTACTTATAAGTGTACGTAAATATAATTATTAACTTGATTCGACATTTTCGCTTAAATTCCCTTTAATTACTCCATTTTTTTATTTAATAGGCTAAGTTTTGTAAAGTTTGTTGCTAAGAGTCGCAGCCTGAATCCACTTCTCTAGTTTCATTTCTCCCATTTTCTACAAATACGTTCACCTGTCATAGAAGATTTATTTCCTTTTTTTCCACTATTGTCAGAATAAAAGAAGCTGGGACAAAACTAAATAACTAATCTTTAAAGACGAACAATCTTTAATTTTATCTCTTAAATAAAGCTACTTTCTCATGATGGTTATCTATGTTTTTAAATCTAGTTAAGTGTAAAAATTAAGTCGTTCAATTGCGCTACAGACGGTCGATGCGCCGGGGAGGAAGCTGAGCCTCCTCGCTGCGTGGCCACTGAAAAAGTGAATTACCTGGTGAATCGGTAGTTACCAAACCATTCTAACTTAGTGTAGGCTTTTGTTTTCCGAGGCTTACCGCTCGCTTTCCACGGGGCGAGCGCCGAGCCGCTTCGTCGCTACGCTCCTGCAGGGTCTCGGACTTTCTCGCATCTCCCGTAGGAGTCGAGCGGACACCTCTCCAAACCAACTTATTATTCGCTTTCAAATAAATAAAACCTCATTTTATTTGGAGAACTAGACTTTTTCAGTGCCCTCCTCGCTGCGCTGCGGGGTCTAAAGCGTCTCTTATTCCCGCAGGAGTCGAGCGTCCTCCGCTCCATTTCACTTCGTTTTTAAACCTTTTTCTAAAAAAACAAACACGAACTATAATGTAATTAAATTACATTATAGTTCGTGTTTGTTGTTGATTGAAATACTTATGTCCCAGCCTCTTTTATAAATGCATCTAAAATCTTATCAAGTTGGTAAGATTGCTATTCAATATAGTAGCTGAAACCAATAGCTCCGGGTCCTGTATGTGTTGAAATAACAGGTGTAGTATAATCTATATCCACTTTATTAAATCCAGTGGCCTTTTCTATTGCTTCCTTCAATTTAATGGCAACTTCAAGACTACCAGCATGTGTAATTCCTACACTTTTAATTTTCTTGCCAAGACTGTCTTCTACAAATGCACCTACTAAATACTTTACTGCTTGGGAGCGACTTCTAACTTTTGCAATAGGTGTATATACACCTTCCTCAAGCGTCGCGATTGGCTTAATATTTAGTAAAGAGCCTAGAAAAGCTTTTCCTTTTCCAATTCTTCCGCCCTTCATTAAATTCTCTAATGTATCGACTACTACAAAAAGTTTCGTATGCTTTTTCACATGATTTAATCTTTGCAATATTTCCGCTACATTATGTCCATTTTGCACCATTTTTGCAGCTTCTAATACTTGAAAAGATAACCCCTTTGAAATAAACTCAGAGTCTACTACAAAGACACTCGCCTTTGTTAATTGGCTCGCACTTTTAGCTGATTCTACCGTCCCACTCATACCGCCTGTCATATGAATGGATATAATATCATACCCTTTATCAGCAAGTTCATCATATTTTTCAATGAAAGTGCCAACAGAAGGCTGTGAAGTTTTAGGCAATTCATCTGATTCCATCATTTTATCAATAAATTCAGCAGGGGTAATATCCACCCTATCCAAATATGATTTATTATTAATATAAATTGATAAAGATATTACCTCAATTTCATATTTTTCTAATATTTCCTTCGATAAATCAACTGTTGAATCTGTTACAATTTTAATTTTTTTCATTTCACACGTCCCTATTTGTCATTCATTTTTTCATTAAAACGCTTACTTTATTATACATTTATTTTTTAGGATTTTCCTATGCTCACTCTATTGATTTTATTTTTTGAGCATATACTATTCACTATACCACAAATTATACTTTTCGTAACCTGTGAATTTTATCACATATCCTTGATGTTTCTTTAAGAATAAAATATGTGTACGCATTTAGAAAATTATTTCTACTTGTCCTTGTTTCATGTTAAAAATAGTTAAAAAAATGGCCATGCATGATTAAATTTCTCACGCATGGCCATTACCGATTACTTTAGATGTTAGACGAGCAAATGAAATAAATTAGAATCTCTATTCACTTCCGTGTAAGGAAAACCTTTTTTATCCATTCTTTCAATTAGTCCTTTATAGTCATCCCTATTCTTCAGCTCTAAGCCAACAAGCGCTGGACCATTCTCTTTATTATTCTTTTTGGCATATTCAAACCGGACAATATCATCATCGGGTCCTAACACATCATCTAAAAATTCTCTAAGCGCACCTGCTCTTTGGGGGAAATTTACAATGAAGTGATATAACAATCCCTCATATAGTAGAGAACGTTCTTTAATATCCTGCATACGATCAATATCGTTATTTCCACCGCTAATTACAAGTACAATGTTTTTCCCTTTTATCTTTTCTTTATATAAATCGAGGGCAGCAACTGGCAAAGCTCCTGCTGGTTCGGCAACGATAGCATGCTCATTATATAAAGAAAGAATAGACGTACAAACTTTTCCCTCAGGCACTAAAACAATATCATCAACATAATCTCTACAGATTTCAAAATTCTTTTGTCCAACACTTTTGACTGCTGCACCATCAACAAATTTATCAATCTTATTTAGTGTTACTACCTTATTTCTAATTAAGGCTTCTTTCATCGAAGGTGCACCAGCTGGCTCCACACCAATCATTTGAGTTAATGGAGAAACGCTTTTCATGTATGTACTTAATCCTGCCATTAAACCGCCGCCACCAATGCTTGCAAAAACATAATCAATTGGAACATCAATATCATTCATCATTTCAATGGCCATCGTTCCTTGCCCTGCAATGACATTCTCATCATTAAATGGATGAATAAATGCTCTTTCTTCTGCTTCTGCACAAGCAACTGCTTCTACATAGGAATCATCAAATGTATCACCAGTTAAAATAATCTCCACATTTTCCTTCCCAAACATTTTAACCTGCGTAACCTTTTGTTTAGGCGTTGTAGCTGGCATGAAAATTTTCCCATGAACATTTAAATAACGACAAGAATATGCTACACCTTGAGCATGGTTTCCTGCACTTGCACAAACAACACCATTTTTCATTTTTTCTATTTCTAGCATCTTCATCGAATAAAATGCACCCCTTAATTTAAAGGAACGCACATGCTGTAGATCTTCCCTTTTTAAATAAACATTGCAATCATATTTTTCAGATAATCGATAATTTTTTTGTAAGGGAGTATGGGCTACTATGTCTTTAATTCCTTGGTATGCAATAATAATATCCTCCAATTGCACCCATTTTTTCATTACATTTTGTTCCATTTCCACACCCTCATTTCTAACCATTTTAATTCGTACATTATACCATGAATTTTTCGCTTTCTCCTAATAAAATTTTAAATTTTCTTTTTTTTCATATATTTTGATTGCGTAGAATTTTTCCCAATAAATTCATCGCTGTATTTGTTTGTTTTTATGGAAGTAATACCTTACAATGAAAGAATAAGGAGTGACTTTCATTTATGAATTTTTCAATAAAAGATTTTTCGCTAAAAGAAGAGATAGCCAACAGTATAACCCATGGTATTGGATTACTTATGAGCATTCCCGCTTTAGTAATGCTTATTTTAAATGCAGCTGAAACTGCTAACCCATGGAGAATTGTAAGTTTTTCCATTTTTGGTGCTTCCATGATTATCCTCTATCTATGCTCCACATTATTGCATAGTATTACCCATGAAAAAGTAAAGGATTTTTTCGAGATATTGGATCATTCATCCATCTATCTTCTAATCGCAGGAACATATACTCCCTTTGTTTTAGTTGCCATTCGTGGTAGCTTAGGCTGGACCCTTTTTGGGATTGTTTGGGCATTAGCTATTATTGGGATTGTCTTTAAATGTTACTATGTCAAAAAATATATTGTAACATCAACAATCCTCTATGTTATTATGGGCTGGCTAATTGTGATGGCAATCGTGCCACTTTATCATGCAATTGGAATGACTGGTTTCCTGTTTCTCATTGGAGGTGGCCTGCTTTATACTGTTGGTAGTGTATTTTATGTCATGCAAAAAATCCCCTACTTTCATGCCATTTGGCATATTTTTGTTTTAGCTGGCAGTGCTTTAATGTATTTTTGTGTATATCTCTATGTTTAATTAATATAAAAGATTACTACAATCTTTCTATAAGAAAAAGGAAGGCGAATTCGCCTTCCTTTTTCTTATTATTCCGCTCTTTCATAGACATAAAACACATGAGGATACAAGTTTTTGTCATTTACTATCCCTTTTTGTTCACTTACAAGTTTCCATTCATGCCAATTTAAAGCAGGAAAAAAGGTATTTCCTTCAAATTCATGGTCGATTCGTGTAATGTATAATCGGTCTGTTTCGCTTAATGTTTCTGCAAAAAGCTCAGCACCACCAATTACAAATATTTCTTCCTCCTGATGGGCTTTACTCCATTTATAAAATTCATCAATCGAATAGAATATTGTACATCCTTCACAAATATACCCTTGATTTCTCGTAATAACGACATTTTCACGATTTGGAAGATTTCTGCCGATTGAGTCCCTTGTTTTTCTCCCCATCACAATTGGATGCCCTGTCGTTATTTTTTTGAAATACTTTAAATCCTCTGGCAAATGCCATGGCAATTGATTATTCAAACCAATAACATTATTTCTATCCATTGCAACAATTAAGGAAATCATACACTGACCACCCCTTTAATATGGGGATGTGCTTCATAATTAACGATTTCAAAATCTTCATATTTAAAGGAAAAAATATCTTTTACGTCTTTATTCATTTTCAACTGTGGTAATGTCTTTGGATCTCTCGTTAACTGAAGTTTTACCTGCTCAACATGATTTGTATAGATATGAACATCTCCAAAGGAATGAATAAATTCTCCTACCTCTAAATCACAAACTTGGGCGATCATATGTGTAAGCAGAGCGTAAGAAGCAATATTAAAAGGCACTCCAAGAAATACATCTGCTGAACGCTGGTACAGTTGACAAGATAATTTACCATCTGCAACATAAAATTGAAAAAGACAATGACATGGTGGCAAAGCCATTTTCTCCATGTCCCCAACGTTCCATGCACTAATAATTAATCTTCTAGAATCTGGATTTGTCTTGATTGCATGAATCAATTCAGATATTTGGTCAATTGTGTTCCCTTCTCTTGTCGTCCAAGAGCGCCATTGATGTCCATAAACTGGGCCTAAGTTACCTTGCTCATCTGCCCATTCATTCCAAATTCGAACATTATGATCTTGTAAATATTTCACATTTGTATCGCCATTTAAAAACCAAAGCAACTCATAAATTATGGAACGTAAATGCAGCTTTTTCGTTGTAATTAATGGAAATCCTTCTGAAAGATCAAACCTCATTTGATATCCAAAGGTACTAATAGTTCCAGTTCCAGTTCGATCTTCTTTTTTTACACCATTTGTTAAAACATGCTTACATAGATCTAAATATTGTCTCATTTTATACACCCTTTATATTAAATTGCGATTCCCTACAAGCTTATTGTATTGTAGCGATATACTGATATGTTTTCGGAGCTAGTTGCGAAAGTGTTTCCTTTTCCTTTCCTCCCATATAAAACATGGCAAATGTTTCTGCGAAATATTCTTCTGCATATTGAAGAAAGTATTGTCTATTAGGAAATAACTTCCCTTTTTCCTCGTTCCAAACTAATCTATATGCTTCTGTTTTGCTCGCATTGTTTAGAACTTTATAATCAATGGAATGAGCCAATTCATGATATTCTAAATTAACAGAGCTGTGCCCTTGTCCCTTTTCACTCGCACCTATTTTTACAAGAACCACTTTCCCGCCACCAATACCAGGAACATCATCCCACGTCTTTTGAGAGGTGTAGCCCCTTGGAATAATTCCAGCAAATTTCTGTGCTGTCTTATTATCTGTTAATTTTCCAGTAAATAATTTTACTTTTATTCCCCTAGATTGCACCTTATTTAATAGAGTAGAAGGCAATTGATTTAATCTTTCAATTATTGCAGCTGCTTCTTCTTGATCATAAGATTCTTCTGGCAAAATTATCATATTTCCTAAGTTTTCTTTTGCTTCTAGGGATAAATTCGCCTTAATAATGGTTAGTTCAGATAAGTTTTTTAAGTATATTTCATTATTCGGAAGCTGGGAGTTTCCCATCAAAATGCTCGTTGCTGCTATCATACATAATGGTGCTATTCTTTTGAGCCATCTCATCCATATCCCCCACAACTAACCTCTCTAGTTTTTTTTCTAAAAATAAGAAAGAGAGGAGAATCCTATTCTATTAAAATTATAGCATAGGTTAGGAATCTCAAAAACTAGATAAAATTACCTAAAATCTTCATAAAAAAATCCAAAAGAATGGATAGAAGAATATTTTTGCAATTCTTCTGCTGTCATTCTTTTGGGATATGACTCTTTTTAAAGACTTACAATTCTAGTTACACTTCTAATCCATAATTACGGCACAGGGCGGCAAGTCCTCCTGAAAAACCACTTCCAATAGCATTAAATTTCCATTCCCCATTATGTTTGTAAAGCTCACAAACGATAACAGCTGTCTCAACAGAAAAATCTTCTCCTAAGTCAAAGCGTAGGATTTCTATATTATTATCTTCATTTACGACACGTACAAACGCATTGGAAACTTGTCCAAAGTTTTGTCTTCTTGATTCCGCATCATGAATAGTAACAGCAATGCCGATTTTATTAACGTGAAGAGGAATCTTCGTAAAATCAATAATGATTTGTTCGTCATCTCCATCTCCCTCACCCGTGCGATTATCACCAGTATGCTCCACTCCACCGCTTGGATGGACAAGATTATTATAAAAAATAAAATCCTCGTCATTAATAACCTTGCCGTTTTCATTTGCCATAAAAGCTGACGCATCTAAATCAAAGCCAGTTCCACCATCGTACTGGTTAATATCCCATCCCAACCCTATGATAGCTCTAGTTAACCCTGGATTTGTTTTTGTTAAATCAATTCGTTGTCCTTTAGAAAGATTAATACTCATTTCTATTCCCCCATATCTGAATAATAGATTGATTTATAGACAGCAGCTTTTTTGTGCCTAGTTGACAAAATTAGGAATAAGATTTAACTACTTCACCTAGACTACCTGCGTTTGTCCCTGTACCAATTGCCGCAAACTTCCAATCTTGTCCATGTCTATATAATTCACCGACTATCAAACTAGTCTTACCTGCATAATCATCTGTCAAGTTGTAGTGAATAAGCGATTGATTGGATAAAGGATTGACGATTCGAATAAAAGCATTTTGAATCATGCCAAAATGTTGTCTTCTTTTCACTGCATCATATATATTTACAACAAATATTAACTTTTGAATATGTGATGGCACCTTATTTAATTCAATATTTATTTGTTCATCATCCCCATCACCGTCACCTGTTAGGTTATCTCCTGAATGGTGGACACTACCATCGCGGCTTTTTAAATTTCCAAAATAGATAACATCATTATTTGCTTGAACCTTCCCCTGTTCATTGACCATAATGACAGAAGCATCACAATCAATACTTGCTGTCGAACCACCACCAAATAAAGATCCTAATAGCCCTCCGCCTTTATTTTGCTGAACTGGATCCCAGCCAAGACCAATTAAAATTTTACTTAATCCTGGATTTCCCTTTGTTAAATCAACTCTTTGTCCTTTTTGTAAATTAATTGCCATGATTCTCACTCCTATGTATGGTAGTAATATTTGTTATCAAACTTTTTTTAAAGCTTTCAATAAATGAAATAATATTAATCCATGCTAACTTACAAAAGAAATTTGCTATTAAAAGAAATGTGTTGATTGCAGAGAAAACAGGCATTCATAAGGAAGAAAGACGTACTTACTTAACCAACCCTATGTTTTCAACTTAACTACCTATAGAATAAAATGAAGTCACTACAATCAACACTGTTAGTCAAATACTTTAATAAATTGGCTCATAAATGAAGTCTGAATTACCCTTGAAGCTTCATTTGCTTGAAGTTATTTTGCAATTCTTCTAATTTTTTTGTTCCTTCTTCTCTTAAGCGTTTATTTTCTTCTTCAATCGTTTTTGTTTCCTGCATTCCTTTGATAATAATATTCCATGATTCTTCAATTGTCTCAATCTTAATGCTCGGGCTGCCTGCAAGCCTTGCAATATCTACACTTTGCTGGGAGATATTTTGAGCGTTTTTCACCAGCATTTCATTTGTTCTTCTATCCAATTCACTCATGCTGTCTGCAACTAACTTCTGTCTTTTGGCTGCAACAGCTTGAATAAGACCATTTTTAAAAATAGGTATAGTCGTCACAAATGCTGAATTGATCTTACCAATTAATTTAGTGTTTCCTCTTTGTAATAAGCGTATTTGAGGAGCAGTTTGTAAGGCAACCATTTTTGCCATTTCCAAATCGTAAACACGCTGATCTAAGAGCTCTATTGCATTTCTCAAGGTATCAAGCTGCATTCCTGCTAATTGATCACCAGCAATTGCTTTCGCCTCAAGTTGAGGAAGTACATGGGTCTTTAATTCTTCCGATTTCATGCCTCCTGCTACAGCATATTTTTCTAATGTTAAATAATATTGATAATTTTGCTCGTACATTTCATCGAGCATCGTTGTAGAATCAACCATTTCATTTTGATATTTTGAAATTTCTACATAGACTTTATCTATCTCTTGTCCCATAGACTGGTATTTTCCAAAAAGCTTTTCCATTATTTTTTCACTTTTTTTAAACAGTTTGCCAAAAAAACCCTTTGATGACTCTTCAAAATCCTCTTTGTCAAATTTATCCATGATTCTACCAAGCTGTTTCAATAATTCGCCAGAGTCTTCTACTTTAGTAGTTCTCATATTATTAAGGATTTTATCAGAGAATTTTGAGATTTGCGTTGCAGGTTCCTTCCCGAATTCGAGTATTTGAATTTGATCCTTTTCGTCAATCGACTGTGCCAATTTCTGTACTTCTGGCTCATTTCTAAGCGCTAACTTTATTTCCGACACTTTTTCTTCTGTTAATATCTCTGCAACTTGATTGTCTGCATTATTTACATTTGATGGTTGCATATTCATCTTTTATTCTCCTTTTCTATTCTTTAAAAATCCGCTAAATATACCCCTTTTTAAAAAGGATGGTTCTTTATATTCCATGTCAAACACCATATCCTCAAGCCAGTGTACATCAAATAATGTATCTTTTGTATAGTTCTCCATGTCTACATGTCCTGCAGGATTATAAATAATAATATCTACACCAAGTGTGTTCATTAATAGCAGCAAGGCTGCATCTTCTCTTGTAAACACACCATTTTGCTCTGTTTTAAACAGTACGATACTTGGTACTTCTTGTGCGTAATCAAACTTTTGCAACATTTTCAAAAAATCGTCCGGTATTAATAAGCATTGTGAAAACAGAAAAATCGCTACATCTTCGTCTGATTCATTAGCCAGCTTCTTCAGAGATGGCCTTGTGCAAACTCTTGATATAGCAGCAGCTATTCCTTTCTGCAAACCTGCTGGCAACTGTTTATACTTCCAATAATGTGCTACCATCATCTTATCTGGATCAAGTAAACCATCTGTTCCAAGTGCACCACGATAATGGTATCGAAAATCACTAATAATAGCTCTTGTGAACGGAAAACTTCGAATTAATAAAGTTTCCTCTTTATTCACGATAGCATGGATTCGATCCCAGTACTCTTTTCGATTCTTACTTACACCAAATATTTTAGCAAAAACAGACGGGATATGCACTTCTCCATTTTTAACATCAAAGTTTGGACGAATCATTGCCAGTTCTTTCTCAAGAAGAAAGATTTCATCATACGTCGTTTTTAATGTAATGGAAATCGGTAGATATTCTCTAAATTGCCACGGTTTATAAAGATTGGAACCTTCATGGTGAAGAATACTCTCAATCTCCCTTGACGCTCGATATGCTACAGTTGCTGTTCTTTTTCGTTCTTCTTTAGGAAAACTTTCAGGTTCTTTCATTCGTGGGTATTGATGTTGAAAAAATAATTCCTTATCCAATTTTAATTTTTCTAGAATGTCATCCCCATTAGGATGTACAATGACGATGTCACAACCAAAGGTAAGAAGATAGTAAATAAAATATGACTGACTTTTATTGGCATCACCATACCAAAGAAATTTAGGCATATTTTCATTTAATTGGCTTTCTTCTATAGCTGGTTGTAAATGATTGATGGACCATTTTATTATATCAACTACTAATCTTCTTAAATCATTATTTTTCAAGCCGTTTTCTTCCACTTCTGAAAAATGCTGAATGACTTTAATAAAGCTCTCTCTCAATTTTCGATGAATGGCAGGAATAGAGGATTTTATCAACACATTTTCTCCATCTAGAAAAGCAACAAAACGATTAATGGATAAATTTTGCTCCTGCATCCGATTAAATACTTTTTGAATAGATTGAAAATGCTGATTATCAATCGTCCGATCAAGCGATTCATCTGTCAGTAAATGTAAGCCTGTATTATCTTTATTTATCCAATCGAAAAGCTGATTATAATATTCATCCTCGTCTACTGGTATTCCAAGTAATTTTACTACAGCCTGACCGAACGTAAAAATGCGGTTACTCGTATCGTGTAGCGGTCGTTCTTTAACTGGCTTTAATAGAATATCAAACCAATTTTCCGTAGACAAAGGAAGGATAACATTATTGATTGTATAATAGTCTTTATTCATTTTCTCCACTTCCTAATTTTAAACCAATGATAACTGTCTACCTTTATCATAGCATAGCATTACGCTATGACTAAATATTCTACTTAATAATTCTTTACGAAAATGTTATAAAAAGGTTTCATTTTTTAGGCGAAAGGACAAGATTTTTCACTTCTCTCTTTCAATCGTGATGTAAGCACCTAATCTTTTACTCGAGCATATAATACAGTACATTAGGCGAGTAGGTGCTAACTATGAGATCATTTTTTCGAAAATACACGTATCATGAAATTGAAACAGATTTAAATTATGTACAAAATGTTCTATCATCAAATATGTATGTTTTTGTTGATTTAATCTTTATTTCTCTAATGATTAGTTTTTTTATGGCTATATTTTTTGAATCTATTTTATTCGGGGTTATTGTATTTATTTGCTGTTATTTATTTTTCATCTCCATTTATTGTTTATTGCTTAAATGGATTAAAGATCCGCCAGAAGATGAACTATAAGTATACTTACTCTTATAAAGGGAATAACCATTATGATCGTTTCATATTACCATTCTAACCATCCATTACTATTGGATAAAGTATAGAGGCGAGTGTTTTCCATTCGCCTCTTTCTTCTAATCCTATTTATTCCTATTTAACAAATAAACTGTTTATGCACATTTCTCACGATTTCTTCACCAGCAAATGCTCCTTTTTGAATGGTTAGATGCTGTGTTGGATTTTTTATTTTTTCTAGAGTTAACTCTCCATGTCTTGGAATATAACCTATTTTACAATTATTTAGAAATGGTAAATCTAATAAGGAATCACCTGCGCCAATTGATTTCTCCACTCCTTCTCTTTCTATTATGTATTTAATTGCCTCCCCCTTACAGATAGGCTTTGGCATAAAATAAAGCTTTCTTCCTTGTAAAGATATATTCCATCCATTTTCTATTGCAACTTGGATTAGCTCTCTTTTGATATCTTCGTCTATATTTGTTTTTAATACATAATAAAAGAAAAGATTATCGGCAATTTTCAACTCGCCATGTAAAGAATAAATCTGTAGCTTTTGTAGTAATTCACCTTTCTCCATACAATCTTCTTTTAATCTGGTGTGAATGGTTTGTGCCCACTCCTTTACAAGCTCTCCTTTATAATGAATTTTTGCTCCATTGCTTGTAACACAGTATGTCATTGGCATTTCTTCATTGAAAATAAAAATTCGCTTATATTGTTCATAAGTTCTCGTCGTAACAGGAACGAAAAAATGCTTAGTAGCAATCTCCTTCAATAAATCATAACTATCTTTTGTCATATAAGAAACAGGTTCACCATTTTTCACTTCCACACCAATCATCGATTCATTCCAAGGTGTTTCCATTTCATGTAATGCACGTTTTGAATAAATTAACGTTCTGTCTAAATCTGATGCAAATAGATTCATCCTTTTCGCACTACCTTCTTAATTAAACCACAGCATGTATAGCTCATATTAGGATATGGAATTACTTCTACGTTTCTTTCTTGTGCTAATAAGACAATATGTTGAACATAAGGGCTATCTGGATCCTTCATTAATATCTTCCATGGCACCCTACGTAACAATACTCTTGTTGTTTCACCGACACCTGGTTTTACATAATGGGTACTATCAATACCGAATTCTTCCTTAATGGTCAGAACTTCTTTCATTCCTTTAAAATCAACGGTTTGATCTAGTTCATTTGCACGAATACATTCCTCTATTTGGAGTGGATTTACTTTTGGAAATGCCTCTGTAATCTCGTCTAAATAGCTATTCGATACATCATATGGCTCTAATTCCTGATAATACTTCGCCCCATGAAAATCATCTTTTTTGATATACTCTTCATTTAACACAGTACGACTTACTAGTCCTGACACTGTTGAATTTAAACAAGCACTTGGAATCAAAAAGTCTTCTCTCGTTCCATAAAGTGTTGTACAGTATCCTGGATCAGCAAGCACTGCTAATGTATCATCTAATCGAATCTGATACTTTTGGTAAAACTCCTCACAGTTTTTCGTTAATTCAGTTGAAATTGCTCCTTTTCCTGTCCATCCATCAATAAATTGCAGGGCATAACCATTATGTGTTTGCAGCATGTAATGAATTGCATTTTCATCTATTCCTCTATCTCTTATAATAGAAATACTGTAGTGAGGAAGAGAAACGTCATATTTCCATTTCAAATAGCGTTTAATTAAGATTCCAATAGGTGTTCCTGCTCGTGCTAAGGAAACCAATACTGTTTGTTTACCATGTTTGTGATAAATTTGTTCTGCAACAATTGCGGTACAAAGGGCTACTTTGTCTTTATAAACATCGAGCGTCTCCCAAAAAAGCTGCAAATAATGTTCAGGTGGATTGTATTCGATTGGTAATGTTTCACTATAATGCTCTCCACCTTGAACCCTTTTTTCCCTTTCCTCGGTTGAGCCCTCTAATGTAACATTACTTAAGTCTTTTAATAGAAATATAACATCCTCTTTATCATAAGAACCGAACCTTACTAGATGATCTATGTTTGCTTTCATGATTTACCTCCCGTTACAGTATACAATATTTATTTTTTTCACTTGAACTGCTGTTAATTCAGCCAGCAACTCCGCTAATCTATCCTCACTAACCTTGCGCTCAAAAAATAAAAAGATATCGTCGTATTGCTTAGCATCAATATTGTATAAATAATGCACAATATCCAAATCTTCTGGATTTGAAAAACAGAATGCATTTTTAGCCCCATAATGCTCTTCATTATTGGGATAAATAGGACTTCTAGTCGTTGATTGATAAAATATATTTTCTCCCATATAGCTTGCTAGCTTCATTGGAATATACATAAACTCCCCTGTTCCAATGCAAAGCGTAGTACCCACACGCTTTTTCTTCAGGTCATTTGCTGCGAGTCTAATCCAATCGTCTGTGAGTTCCTCCATATGGATGCCAAATCTTCCTGTATCCTTTAAGTACCCATAGTCATTTCTTATCCCTGCCAAACTTGTGGAAGTGATTGGGACGATTCGCTCTTTCACATAATTTTCGAGACTAATATATTCAAGTTGAGGTTTCTTTCTATTTGTTTCAGTTATCTCCGTTTGCGAAACAAGATTAAGAGGAACACCAATAAGCTCAAAGCTACCTTTAAGTAAAGAGACGACTTGAACCTTAATTTGCAATTCCTGTTCAAGGGATTCCATCTCTAACTGCCATTTTTTGGAACGCCAATCTAGAATGGATACAACCGTATATTTATCTCTAGGATATTTCTGATGAATATCTCGGATAATGTTTATAGCTGTTTTGCCTGTCGTTAATTCATCGTCTACTAAAATAATTTCTCGTAGATTATCAAGAGTGTCTTCCTCAACATAACAACGGTGAGATGTTGCATGTGAATGCTCTTCTTCAAAAGTAATGATTGGCACTAGCTCATTTACGTTTTCTCTAGTTGTGTGGAAAAAAGTAGCCTGTTTAAATGCTCGAAAAAAAGAATGACCTAATCCCGTTGCAGTTTCTGCAAAGCCGATTATAATAGGATTTGCTTGTGTACTTGAAATAAATGGCTTGTCCAAAAACTGTGAAGCTGAATCACGATAAATAGCCATTATTTCCTCTCTTTGGGGAGAAATAGTGCCAGTAATAATTTCTTCATAACGTGCTGCCAACATAAATCCAGTAAGGAGCCCTTTATTTGGCTCAATCGGTAAATGCTTGCCTAATAGTTTACTAACAAATAAAAATGCCCGTTTCTTATTGATTCGTGCTGCCATTTTAAAAAAATCTTCTAGTGGAAGATGAAATGGATTTTCTTCGATGATGATGTCCATCTGTAAATTATGAATGATTGGTAATGAAATTTTCTTGTTTAAGTAAGTCAATGTATGTAAATCCTTCATGAAACACCCCGTAAACCTTTGATTTTAAAATAATTTTTTGTGCCCAGTAGAAATGAGGCTTAATTTCATTCATCTTATTTGAAAAACTACTTTTTACTACACCAATCTCCCCATTATTACTTTCTATAATATTACAAGCATCTAAATATTCCTCATAGGAAACAACATTTAATGCTTGCACTGGTTTTATATGTGTAGGATGAATAATTGTCTTTCCGGTTAAACCATTCGTAATATCCATCATAACTTCTCTAATTAATCCATCCATATGTTTATCTATGAGCTGTGTTCGCATATTCATTCCAGCTTTTCCATACCGCTTTCGGAATGGTGTCTCTCTCAATTGCGGAATTAGAACTCGCTCGCTCATTGTAAAATATTCCCAAACTGGTCCAGAAACAACATATGCACTATCCGCACGTGTAAATACATTAACAATATCCGAAATACAATCTCGAATAATCGCAACATCATATACAGTCGTTTCTGCATTTCTACGAATACCATACAATCCGCAAAAATCAGTAGCGCCAATCCGCACATTTAAAATGAGATGCTTATATTCATCTAGTACTTTCTTTATGGAAAGAAGTTCATCCATTCTAGTTTCTTTTTCAATTATTTTTTTTGTTTCTAAAATCGGCATCGCATATAAAGAATGCCCTAGCATATTATATTTTTCTAATTCTTTTAAAATGATCTCTCCCACTGCCGCTTCAAACTTAGGTATGACGATACCAGTTAATAAACTAATTTTTTCACCAAGCAAATCCATTAGATTTAAAAACTGAGATACAGAGCGTATTCTAATAAAAATCAATGGTAATTCATTTTTTATAAGAATGCTGTCCTCCAACGCTTGATATATGTTTGTTAATTCTTCGACTAATTTACGTTCAGCTATCTCCACTTCGTGATCACCTATGGAGTCCTCTAGACAAATTACCATGGATGTTAAAGCTGCGTGTTTTTTTGTTAATAAATCGTGGAAAATATTCGGTCTTGTTGCAGGCATGTATAAAGTGGAAGCAAGTGCATAGGATAATACTTCCTTCTCCGAAGTACTAAACACCTCTTCTGGTAATTTAAAGAAAAGACGTTCCATTTGTTTTTCATTTAAGTCAGAGAATAATTTCATTTCCTTTGCTCCATTCAATGATATTAACAACTTTTTTAATAATTATTCTGAAAATTCAAAAATAAGAATCGAATTTTATAGTAGGATAATTAATTATATCTTACAATAAAACTATTTTTTTGAAAATATTTACTTTATCATGGCGTTTTTTTAGGATGTTCCATATTGCCTATCGTAAGTAATGCGAAGGATATCCTGGGCAGGTAATAGGCGGAGGAGAAAAAATAAGATTACTTTTTTGGAAGGCTGTTTTCTTCCAAATTGTTGCTCTTAAATCTTAAGTCTTATAGTCATTTAACCGATTTAAAAACAACAATCTATTAGAAAAGAGTCTTAGGGAAAGAGGATATCTCTAGTTATCTTAATGTAATACTACTAGAAATATCCTCAAATAATTATGCTTCGCCCTGTTGTTCTGCTTTTTTCTTATTTCTAAAATGCACAACAAAGGTTGCACCAAATGCTATAACTAATAATCCAAAGAAATAAATATGATCAATATGAATATCAAATACTCCTAGCAGCATCTTAACTGCGATAATTAAGATAAGGATATATGCAGTTGCTTCCAGCTCTGGAATTTTATCGATTAATTTAAGGAAAACACCTGCGACACCTCTCATCATAAGAACGCCAAGGATACCACCAATTAATAATACCCATACTTGATTGCTTACACCGAATGCAGCTAAAACACTGTCTACAGAAAAGGCAATATCCATTAATTCAACAGAAATTACTGTTCCCCAAAATAGACCAAATGTACGGATTAGAATCCCATTTTTATTAATGCCTTTATTTTCTTCTTCATCTTCTGTTTCATTCGCTGCTTTTCTTCGATCCATGAAATACTTAATAGCGAGATATGCTAAATATGCAGCTCCGAGTATTTTCACCCATGAGAATTCGATTAAATAAACACCAATTCCAATTGCGATAAAGCGGAATAAATACGCACCTAATAAGCCATAAAACAATGCTTTTCTTCTTTGCTCTGGTGGTAGATGTTTAACCATTACAGCTAGTACCAATGCATTATCCGCAGATAACAGGCCTTCTAATATTACTAATGTTCCAATATAACCCCAACTTACTGGGTCAGTTAATACTTCTCCCCACATTTCCCAATTAAAAAACTGGGCATATGTATCAATAATTGTCTCAAATATTCCCATGAAAAGAGCTTCCCCCTATAATATGCTGATAAAATTAGCCAATTTCCAGACCAAAATCAGTAGCTAATGCAGCTAAACCGCCTTGGTATCCACTTCCAATGGCACTAAATTTCCATTCATTATTATGACGATATAATTCTCCAACAACTAATGCTGTCTCGATAGAGAAATCCTCGCCTAAATCGTAACGAATTAACTCTTCATTTGATTCCTCGTTTAAAATACGAACATAAGAATTAGAAACTTGACCAAAATTTTGATTTCTTCCTTCTCCATCATGAATAGTAATGGTAAATGCAACCCGTTGAATGTTAGCAGGAATTTCTTTTAATTCAACAATGATTTGTTCATCATCTCCATCACCTGCACCTGTACGATTATCTCCTGAATGAACGATGGAACCATTTCCACCTGATGGATTATTATAGAAAACGAAATCAGCATCATTTGTTACTTTTCCATTTTCTCCAAGTAAAAATACAGAGGCATCTAAATCAAAATCTTTTCCGCCATCATACTTATTTACATCCCAGCCTAATCCAATAATCACTTTTGATAATCCAGGATTTCCTTTTGTTAAGTCTACTTTTTGTCCTTTAGATAAACTAATTGCCATAACTAAACTACCTCCAAATTTTTTCATTATAGTTTCTATACGTAATCAGAAAAGAAAAGTTTCAACTTCTTTCATTCACAAGCAACAATTGCTACAAGTAAAGCCAACTCTTCTAACTCATCCACTTAGGGGGAGTATTTTTATCCCAATAAATTTCCCCAAGTGTATAATGTGTTTGGAATTGATCATGATACGTATGATAATGGAAGTTAAAATAATACCCTTCCTGTGGTGGTCGATCCCTTCTTACATGAAAACGAATAATGTCCTCATTTTGTCTTGAAATATGAAATATCCGCTCACTTGTTCCTGATGATGGAAGCTCAGTCACATTCAAATAGCTTAACTCCTCTTCCGGAAAAATACTCGTTACCTCACTAATTGCTTTTTCCATATTTGGGAGAACGACTAGTCGAAATTCATCTTCAATTACCGGTTTGATTTTCGATCCGAATTTTAAGTAACTTTGCTCTTCTGCTCGTTTAAGCATATCACTAATAAACTCTTCTCTTGATATGCCTTTACTATCTGTCAGTATAGCCTCTTCTATACTTTCTCTAGCAAAAGACATTTCTCTTTCATCAATTGGTTTCTTATCGTTATCACTGTTATTATTTAAAAATGTGGATGGTGATGGAGACACAAGGCCAAAAGTTAAAATAGAAACAAATACAACCAGGCTTTTACGAATCCAATTAGGCATTTATTACACCTCGCTTTCCGTTCATCCTGATGAGAATAAAATGTAATAAAATAATATTGATAGTCTAAGTATATATTATTTCTTATCAAATCATCTAGTATTATCCTATATAGATAGATTATTTTTTCATTATTCTTTTTTTAGCCAAATTCCATAGTGAAATTTGGCTGACTTACGTTTTAGCTGTTCAAATTGAAATCGATCAAATCTGCTACTTTTAAAATGATCTTTCAAAACGACCCTTTGTTTTGCAACCCGCTTTGCATGATTGATAATTTCTTCTGTCAATTCTTCATAATATGCTAGCTTTTTTAATGAATGGATACCATCAGAAGAAATTTCTTCTTCGAACATAGGATCCAAATAAACACAATCCATACTATTTTCTTCTTTTTTGATAAGCTCCTCTAATGCGTTAACATGCTTAACTTTGACTCTACGCATCGCATTATCGATTGTCGAATGACTTGTCTTCCATTCCTTTAAACCAGTTTTTACAAGGAAAGCGATTATCTCATTCACTTCCAATCCCTCTACATACCCATTGCTTCCAACGGCATAACTAGCAACAATGCTATCTGAAGCAAGTCCTAACGTACAATCTAAAAAGGACATCCCTTTCGATAAATTAGTTGCTTGGATAAAGGGATCATGTTCTTGATTGATAAGTCTTTTGATCCGGAATACCGCCGAATTCGGATGAAAAAAGAATGGTTGTGCTGTATTTAATGGATAATATTCAAAACGATTTTTGCCGATGATTAATATATCCATCATATAATACGCTTTAAGGTAATCAATTGAAGCCTTCTTTCGTTCTACGAATTTACATTGAAATTTTTCGGCAATTTTATTTGCGAGAATTTCCATTTCCTTATTCGTTCTACCTGCAGTAGTTATAATCATGTTGTTCTCCTATTTATCATACTTTTATTTTTCTAATAAAGGAAAACTTCCATCTAAAGAGGGATTCCTTATACTCTTAGAATGTTAGTGGAACCATTCGGATGGTTAGGAACATTGGATTTCCCCCCTCTCTTTTCTCAAATGCAGGATAAGCAAGAGAGGAGAATCATATTGAAGTTTAAATAAGGACAATAAAGAGTGTTTAATCCTGTTTATTGAAGGATGGTAACATGATAAAAAAAAAGAAGGTTCATGAGAGAAAGTGGCAAGCCCGCCTCTCTCATGAATCATTCTTTGTTTAGCAATATTGTTCAAAAGCTGATACTAGATTTTCCATAATTGCTTCCATGGAATTTCCTTCAATATCGTAACGGTGAATAAAGTGAACGACTTTATTGTCTTTAACAAGTGCCATAGATGGAGAGGATGGCTCAATATCGCCGAAGTATTCGCGCATTTTTGCTGTAGCCTCTTTATCTTGCCCAGCAAATACGGTAACTAAATGATCTGGTTTCTTTTCTGAAGCAAGTACTGCTTGTGTAACAGCTGGTCTTGCTAATCCTGCTGCACATCCACAAACTGAATTTACTACTACTAAGGAAGTCCCTTTATTTGTTTCTATAAATTGCTCCACTGCTTCTTCTGTTAATAACTCTTCAAAACCTGCTTGTGTTAGTTCTGCTCTCATTGGCTTTACTACTTGTTTCATGTATTCATCATATGCCATTGACATAATTAATTCCTCCAATTCCTCTATGTTTTATATCCCATAAATATACATTAGAAATACTCTTCCTGCAATCAAAAAAGCATTAGCATTACTAACAGCGTTATTTCCGCGCCTCTGTCATTTGTTTCCAAACCGATCCTTTTGCTTCCTCACCTAGTTCGATTCGTTCAATTGCTAATTTTATTTGCAGGCTAACTTCAAATTCTAGATCATCTTCATGAGCTTTCAATGCTGGAAGTGCTCTTTCGTCACCAACTTCATATAGAAACATAGCTGCTCTCCAACGAACTATCTTGCTCTTGTCTGACAATGCCTCCATCATTTCTTCCATTGCTTCAGGGAATCCTAAGTCTGATAAACAATCACCTGCAGTACGTCTGACAGTAACTGTTTTGTCCTTCAACGCCTTATACAAGGAAGGTAGAACAGCGGGATCTTCAATCATTCCAAGATATACAGTTGCAAGTCTGCGAATCGATGGTTTTTCATCATCAAGCGCCTTTGTTAAAACAGGAATATCGGCAACTGTTGGATCTTCACTTTGTTCAAGCTTTTGATATCTTACTTTCCAATCAGGATCCTCTAAATCGGCAAAAGTAAGCTTTGTTTTTACTCTGGCAGCATTTCCACTTACTTCCGTTTGAGGATTTATAGCATATTCGATGATTGTATTCAATCTTTCTTGTGGATATGCAGCAACGAGTTCTTCCACCATAACATTACCAATTTCTTCAAACTCGCCATATCGCACACCAGAATCTTTCCATTTTCTTGTCATCACAACATTATCTTCAGGCGTACGCACTGCTGAAACGGCTTGAATAAACGATTGAGGCAAGCCAAATCTCTTTTCTTCATTACCATCCGATAATTTAATTTGCATTGGTATGCCCTTATACATTTGAACTTGGACCTTAATTTCTCCGTAATGCTCATTTAGCTCCTGTGGATTCTGGGTTACTTCATCCTCACCAAAGACATTGCGCACTTTTGAAAGCAATTCCTTCCAATCATAGCGAGCATTTCTTTCAACTGCTAAAAAATCAGCTACATGATAGACCCCTTTTATCCCTTCAATGGAAAGGATATTTCGAATTAATTCCGGTGCATCTTCTACTGTTTCAGCCTTATAATTATTGCTTTTTCCCATTGGCAACTCTTGGTCTAAATTAATCTTCATTGTATTTGGACTTGGTGTTGGTTCAATAGAAATAATCCTCACATTCCATTCCCCCTTCTTACATCCTTTATATTATCATGCTTTTTTCCTTTTCAAAAAAGAAATAGCTTTCGGATTTTTATCGTTATTTTCAAAAAAAGTACATCCTCGGCCTGAATAAACATTCTTCTTTCACCTGCATACAGCTAGGTCATTTGTTCATAAATTCCACTCTTTACGACTCTTTCCAAGACATTTTTCCTGTTGTTACGACTTATCCGCTATTTCCGATAAGTAGCTCCATCGTTCTATAAGATATTCTAATTTCTCATTTAATTGTTCTTGCTCTTTCATTAATTCAGCAGCTTTTTCGAAATCACTGCCTGTCTCGGCTAAGTCTGTTTCAATGTTTGCTAGTCTTTCTTCTACCTTTTCAATATCTTCATCTATTGTTTCCCATTCTCTTTGTTCATTATAGCTAAGTTTTACTTTTTTCGCTTTTGGCTCTTTCTTGACATTCGGTGTGTCGAATTTTTCTTTTGTTTGTTGTTCTTCTTTTCGCTCAACCTCTAAATATTCACTGTAGTTGCCATAATATGTGTCCGTTACACCATTTCCTTTTAATATTAATAGCTGTTCAGCTACTTTATCTAGAAAATAGCGATCATGAGATACGGTAATAACGACACCATTAAAGTCGCCTAAATAATCTTCTAGAACCATTAATGTTTGTGTGTCTAAATCATTGGTTGGCTCGTCTAATAATAGTACATTTGGTTCTCCCATTAAAATTTTCAATAGATAAAGCCGTCTTCTTTCTCCACCAGAAAGTTTTCCAATAATGGTCCCATGTGTATGAAGGGGAAATAGAAATCTTTCTAGCATTTGAGCAGCTGTAATGACTTTTCCATCTGAAGCCTCTATTACTTCTGCAGTTTCTTTTAAATATTCAATCATTCTCTTGGAAGTATCCATATCTTCGTTTTCTTGTGTATAATATGCAACCTTTACAGTCTGACCAATAATTCTTTCACCAGCATCAAGAGATAAATTGCCCGCCAAAATATTTAGGAACGTCGATTTTCCTGTTCCGTTTTTACCGATTATCCCATATCTATCTCCAGGTTTCACAAGTAAATTAAAGTGATCTAAAATGATTTTATCCTCAAAACGCTTGCTAGCATCAACCAATTCAAATACTTGTTTTCCTAATCTGCTCCCTTTAAGCGAAATATCTAATTTATCTTTTCCTTTAACATTCGCTAGCTTATCGTCCAAAGTATCAAAACGTTGAATTCTTGCTTTCTGTTTTGTGGAACGAGCCTTTGCTCCTCTTCTAATCCATTCCAATTCTCTTCTAAATAAATTCTTTTGTTTTTCAATCGTCGCCGCTTCATTTTCCTCGCGAATAGCTTTAGCCTGCAAGAAATCTCCATAGTTCCCTTTATAGCTATAAAGATTCCCTCCGTCCAGTTCAAACATTCTGTTCGTTACACGATCCAAGAAGTAACGATCATGTGTTACTAGTAAAAGGGCGCCGGTATATCGACTTAAATAATCCTCCAGCCATTTCACAGCCTCAAAATCGAGATGATTTGTTGGTTCATCTAAAATAAGTAAATCTGGCTCTTGGATGAGGACTTGTGCCAACGCAACACGTTTTTTTTGTCCTCCGGATAATTCGCCGATTTTTATATCAAAATGCTCTATCCCCAATTTCATTAAAACAGTCTTTGCATTTGTATGAACTTCCCAGCCGTTTAAAGCATCCATTCTTTTTTGCAGAACAAAAAGCTTTTCATGGAATTTCTCATTTTCAGGGTCATTGTTGATTTGGATCAACAGGGCTTCATACTCTTTTATAAGCGTTAATACAGGTGCATCACCAGCATATACTTGATTCAAGACACTAAGCTCAGGGTTTAATTCAGGACTTTGTGCAGAATAGGCAATCTGATAATCTTTCGGTGCAGTTATCTCTCCTTTATCAGCAATATCCATTCCAGCCACTATTTTTAATAAAGATGATTTTCCTGTACCGTTTATCCCGATTAAACCGACTCGTTCTTTTTCACTTATCGAAAAAGATATATTTTCAAATAGTTTTTTCTCTCCATATGTTTTTGTTACATTTTCAATTAAAATACTCTTCATCCTGTACATTCCATTCTTTATAAAATTCTTGTAAAAAGGTTTCCATAAACAGATGCCTTGCTTCTGCCATTTCTCTGGCACTATCTGTATGTAATAAATCTCTTATTTTTAATAGCTTCTCATAGAAATGATGAATAGAGGAAGAATTATGCTTCCGATATTCTTCTTCCGTCATCTTATCTCTTATTGGTAAAGCGGGATCATATATAGGACTTCCAGTGCTTCCACCAAAAGCAAAAGTTCTCGCGATTCCCAAGGCCCCAATCGCATCTAAACGATCTGCATCTTGGACTATTTTCGCCTCTATGCTACTTGGAGGTATTCCGTTTCCGCCTTTAAAGCCGACAGAAGAAATAATGGATAAAATAACCTCTTTATCTTGATTATCTACCGGAATAGTATCAAGTATAGACGCTAATTTCCTTTGCCCCTCTTCTTTTGATTTATTCAATTTTTCATCTGAAATATCATGTAATAATGCCGCGAGCTCGATAATAATCGAATAGCCTATTCCCTCTTTTTTCGAAAGGAATAAAGCCATTTTTCGAACTCTATCGACATGATACCAATCATGTCCACTCGTATCTTTTTCCATCTCAATTTTCACCAAATTTTCTACTTGGTATATAATATCCACTTATTCTCACATCCAGCTATGCTTCTATTTAACTTATTGTATCATGAAACGCAGTTATTCGAATAAGAAAGAATATCACTTGTTCTAAACAAAAAATAGGAGAAGAATGTTTTATCCATTCTCCTCCTGCTTTCTTTTTTGTATGATATTTTTATTCATCCTTTAAAAACGGTTTAATTTTCGGAAAAACTTTCAAGGCTGTCCGATAAAATACATCTTTATGAAAGGTCTCTGGTATAAGTTTTTTAATAAATTCAATATAAGGACCAAATGGCGCTAATGGCCAATCTGTGCCAAAAAGCAATTTATCATAGGAATGGGAAAAGACTAATGCATGACGCAAATGGTCAAGAAATATTCCTTCATGTGCTTCTTCCAATTCTTTTTTTGTTCCAACAATTAAACCAGATAGGTCTGCATATACATTCGAATTCTTGTAAATAATCTCAGCACCAGTTAACGTCCATGGATCACCGAAATGAGCCATCATAAAATTCACCTTACGATGTTTTACTGCCACTTCATCAATTGCAAGAGGATGACTATATTTTAATAATCCTCTTTCAGAATACGTATCTCCTGTGTGAAAAACGACAGGAAGATGATACTTTTCTGCAAGCTTGTAAACTGGTTCATAAACATCATCATAAGCATAAAATGGATAATAGCCTAAATAGATTTTCATTCCGACAACATTCGGCTTTTGAATCTCTTGTTCCAAACGTTGAATTGCTGACATATCCATATCATATGGATTTATGCCAGCACAGTAGACTATATTTTCAGGAAGAGTTGCACTTAAATCAAGTCCCATCGGCGTTTGCGCATGGTAATCAGGAAAACCCATTTCAGGAGTTTCTGTAACGCCCATTCCAATTGCAAGGACAACCTTTGCCTTCTCCATCTCCTCTTTAACTCCTTCAAAGCTATAATCAACTAAGGAAAGATTTTTTGCAGTATCTTTGAATGTGTCTATATTCGAATAATGAATATGTGCATCAATTATTTTCATTAAAAATATTCCCTTTCTTAAAATGCAATTCTTCTTACTTGTTTTAATAGACTGGTAGAGATTTCCTCTTTCGCAAACAGTAAATAGTTCGGTTCTGTATATAGGCGGTTTGTTTTTCTTTTACATTTGTCAAAGGAAATTAACTGTATCGCATCTTTATTACTATAATATTCTGCATCCTTTGCGTCTTCACTTGTGATAAAGTAAAACTTATCTTCCCCTAATGATAAGTAGTAATTATCCTTTACATTTGCTTCCTGCTCTTCGTCAGCAACGATAAATCGCTTATTTGCCACCGAATCGCTCATTATATGAAGCACACACTTTTCTTCCTCGTTACATGCCATAAATAGATTGGTATGCCAATCTTCTTCCGCCATACGTTTTCCAGCATCATTCATTATTTCTACAAATGTAATAACTAACGGTATGCCTGGCATTGTTACATAATATTGCACATACTTTAAACCCTTCCATTTTTGATGATGATTAATCGTTGTTTCCAGCTTTATTCCAGACCAGACATTGTGATGGATATCCTTTAGACTAGTAAACTCACATATTGTATGTTCTTTTAATAAAGAAAAGACATTTAACTCTGGTGGACCATTTTTTATGCCACCACACCACGGATTCCACCAGCTTTTTGCAATCGGTTTTGGAAAAGAGTGCTCCAGCCAGTGTTTCCCGTTCGCTTCAAGGGAATAAACACCGGGATAATAGGCAGGAGAAGCTTTAAATGTCACTACTCCGTTGGAAACCTGATAAACAGCTAATCCTTCTTCTTCTAAAAGATGTGTAGTTATCCCTTTTTGATTCGAAACAAAAAACAAATGAGCTGTGTCCATATCCTTTGTTGCTGACGCTATAGTAGTAGTCATTTTATTTAGACCTAATTGTATGGCATTTTGATGGTTTACTCGGTAAACTTCTGATTGCTCTGTATTGATCTGAACGCAATCGACCTTATTATGATTTATTCTAAAGGTAGCATCACCAATTATTGGTTGATTTCTAAAGTTTTTTAGAGATACTTTAACATCTTCATCTTTATCCCAAATCATATTTCCATCGTTATATTCAATGATTAATTCCTTTACAACTTTTCTTTTGTGTTCGTCCTTCATTCCCTCCGCAGCTAGCTGCCATTCTTGCCATTTGCGATAAGCACCGATATTTATGCAAATAGGGGGGAAATCGACTGATTCATTTGATTGAAGGAAGTGTGTAGACTCTATATGCATTTTCCAATTATCCATTTTTATGCGAGCGTCTTTATCCCATGCTACTCCAAAAGGAAACACTGTTGGAGTAGAAAAATACCAATTACCCGTTATATCCTTTGATGCGATTTCAAATGGAAGTACAGTATTTAATTCACAAAATGACACAACTTCTCCTTTTAAAGGGAGAAATAAATTATGCCAAGAATCATAGAATGTTTCTTGTAGGCTTATTTCTTTTTCTACCAAGTTATTATTATTAATTGTTACCAAACGCTTTATTAAACCTTCTGCAAAAAGTTCATTCGTTAAAATAATTTCCATACCAGGAAAATCGCTAGACTTAAAGAATAATTTTATTGCAATACTGTTTCCAGCTTTATCTGTGTTCACCAAATACGGCTTTAGTTTAGACAGTTCACTAGAAAAAGGCTTTCCGATTGCTGGTGCAAAAAGAGTGAAATCTGTATCAGCAATTTCCGTTGTGTGATCAACTTTACTTATAGAAAGCTGATGTGGACCGTTATATACCTTCCAGCTCTTATCATTTTCCACTACAAACTGTTCACCAATCCCTTTTAATGCAAGGGTTATCTCTTTCTGAATACTTAATAGCTTATTGTCATTACCCATCATTTCACATTGAAAGTATTCTTTAAAGCAGCCACAACTCTTCACTTCAACAGGAATTCTAATCCACTTTTTCTCTTTTTTTGCCAGAGTGAAAGAATACTTCTCCCCATCAAATTGAATATGTTTATTCATCGGTATCATTAGGTTAGCGCTAATGTCTTTGTTTAAATTGTTTTGGAGTTCCAAATCTAAGTAAGTATTCATTCCTTTAGCTAAAATGGCATCTATTTCTTTTGTCTCAATAGAAATTGGCGACTTAGGCAATATCCCCAATTGTAAACTTGTTTCCAATTCGTTTATGCTGAGATCAACTTTTAACGACGGGAAAGTTTTCCCTTCTACAGGCTCCTCTCCTACCTTTACTACAAAAGGAAATGGAACAATCAACTCTTCCTTTTCCTTTACTGTAAATGTGTTGGAGAAACTGCAGCTAATTCTGCCATCATTATCAGCCCTAGCTTGCAAGGAAATTGGGTTTGCTCCTTTATTTTTAATTTTCAAGGATACTTGCTGTTCTATTTCTTCTATACACTCATGATTTTCCATTATTAATTCCAACTGAAAATCCTTTGTTTCAATATAGCTGATTCCTCTACCTGTTTTTTCGAATTTAACTACAACACTTTCCCGTTCTTTTTGCCAAACATATTCATAGTGTGTAAATCCATGAACAATTTCTCCATCTGGTCTAATTTCCAGGTTTCTTTTTAAATCATCATACCAATCCATGTCTTTTAAATAATGATTGATTAATTCATTATTGCGAACAGTTGGAATAAAGTTCATTAAGTGAGTATTTTTATCGTTATCCTCCCAAAAGAAACCACAGCGCTTATATAAAGGAACTGCCTTTAAGTTACCTGCCCATGTATATAAATCAAGCCTTGGCCATTTTTTGTCTATTGCCATGTTAAGGGCATGTAATAATAACTTTTTACCTATTTTCTTTCCATGATAATCTGGGCGAACATTTAACAACGGTACATATAGCGCTCCAACATCTTCCTTATAAACAGAAAATCCGCAATATCCCACCACTTCTTCTCCCAACACAGCTAAGAAAGTGTCAAGATTATCGGAACTTTGCTGCTGCTCGAGCACTTGCTCCTCTGTTTTACCTGAACCTCCCCAAGATTCCTTACTCTTTGTCCACATATCAGCAACACTTTTGGCAAGCCCATCATGATAGCTAACGATTTTTATTGTTTGTGTTTCATCCTGCATCTTTTCCACTAAGAACCCTCATCCCTCTTATTTTGAATTTTTGTTTGCATCGATACTTCTTTGTGGTTTCGCATAGTACCTCCTCCTTTCATTAATATAGGAATGTTTTTCCAACGTTCCTTTCTTATCGTATTATTATTAAGAATGTTTGTAAAGATATTGCAATAATAATTTTTCTGATAATTAAATATGATATCCAACAAAACTAGACAAAGCTCGTCAAAGGATATTTTTCTCTTTTCTCGAAAGATATAAAGACAAGGCCTTTAAACGTCCTTCTTGCCAATGGTTTTGCTTTGATTATGATTATTGAGGGGTGTGTAGAATGTTAAGTGTACAAACAAAAGAACTTTCTATTAAGGATGAACAAACAAAATTATTAAGTGTGAAAGAAGCAGCGGAATATATTGATGAAGGTCCTGGGGTTCTAAGAAACTGGTTAAGAGAGTTAAAAACCCTTATCCCAGTTATTATTGGAGAAAATGGCTATCGCTATTTTGATCAAAAAAGCTTGGATATTTTAGTAAAGGTGAAACAACTGCGAAATGAAAAGCAACTGTCTTTAAGACAAATTGAAGATGAGCTTACATGCCCTGTCCCTACCTCTATCCCAATTGCCACCGATGCCACGGAAAAAATTCTTCAAGATTTACAAACAATCAAAGAAGAATTAGAACTTCAAAAAAATTTCAATCAAGTATTAGTGCAACAATTAAAAAAACAACAGGAGCATATTGAACTTCAGCAAGAACATATTGTCAGCCAAGAAAAAAAAATAACACGATTAGAAAATCCGATTATCCACCAAGATAAAGAAGATAATCTTGCTAAATCAAGAAAAACAAAACAAAATTTCATAAACGAAAAGGAAACGAAACAAAAAAAATCAGGTTTTATCCGCTTATTTTCTTATCGTTAATAGAGTAAAAATATGTATAAGAAACGGGGTTCTGCCTTTCTTGAAGTAAAATTACGTCTCCACTAAATTTCGAGCAGAATCCCTTTTTTATTTTAATGATTCAATAGCTTTTCAATGTCTTCTTTTAATTCGGATGGCTTTGTATTTGGTGCATATCGCCCAATAACTTTTCCATCCTGATCAATTAAAAATTTAGTGAAATTCCACTTAATCGCCTTTACTCCGAGCGTACCAGGTGATTCTTTTGTTAAATATTGATATAGTGGATCAGCCGTTTTTCCATTTACATCAATTTTAGCAAACATCGGAAATGTTACACCATAGTTTATTTCACAAAACGACATAATCTCCTCGTTTGTTCCTGGATCCTGATTTAAAAACTGATTGCTTGGAAATCCTAATACAGAAAATCCCTTATCTTTATACGTTTGATACATTTCTTGTAATTCTTTAAATTGAGGTGTAAAGCCGCATTTACTAGCTGTATTTACAATCAATAATACTTTCTCTTTATAATTACTTAATGATTGTAAGTCTCCATTCATTGTTTTAACTTCAAAATCATAAATATTCATTTTATCATCTCCTTATACAGTTAATAATGCATCAATAGAGTAAAGGGAAATCAATGTTTTTTCCATAAATTCCATCATAATGATCATATCATCTATTTGTTCTTCGATAATGAAGCGTTTAAAATCAATAGTAATATGATTATTTACTATTTTATCAGCATTAAGTGGATTATAACTAATTTCCTGGACAATCTTCATCTCTTTTCCCCATATATCTTCGACTTTATTTTGCAAGGTATGATATAGTATATCTGACTTTTTATGGCGTAAATAAAGGTGAATATAAATAGTCGCACCAATTAAGGCTTCCTTGTTTGTATTTGGCAGTAGCTCTGCAGATAAATTTTGCAAATCAGCCGATAGTTCGAATGTTAACTTTGCGTTTTGCTGATTTTTCAACCTAAACGTAATCGTATAATTTCTTGATAATTTACTACTATTAAATAAATCATTCCGGTCTAAAACGACAATTTTCCCATCTAAATCACTGTCATAAATAAGGCCTTCCATTACGGTTCTCATGTTTTCAAAGGCAGTGGGATCAAACATTCATTTTCTCCTTCTTTACTTTTTAAAAAGCGCAAGAAACTTCCCAATAGCAGCATACAAAAAAATAACGCAGCTACTATTGGCAACGAATACTTGCACTTGATTGCTAAATTTATCTTTATTTAAAATAGCCCTACTGCTTTCCCGTTCTCGTCTACATCCATTTTTAAGGCAGCGGGTTTTTTTGGTAATCCCGGCATTGTCATAACATCACCGGTAAGTGCCACGAGAAATCCTGCCCCGATAGAAGGCTTAAATTCACGAATCGTAATCGAAAATCCTTGTGGTCTGCCAATTAACGAAGGATCATCTGATAAAGAATATTGTGTCTTCGCCATACAAATTGGAAGATTAGCCCAGCCATATTTTTCAAAGTCTGCTATCTGTTTTTTTGCTTTAGAAGAATATTCAACACTTTTTGCTCCATAAATTTTCGATGCAATTGTATGTATTTTTTCTTCGATAGAAGCATCTAATGGATAAATATGTTCAAATTTTTGTTCCTTTTGCTCCAATATAGCTAACACTTTTTTGGCTAATTCGACACCTCCATCTCCACCATTTTCCCACACTTCTGTTAAGGCAACTGGAATTTGCGCTTGTTCACAAAGCTGTTTCAGTACCTCAATTTCCGCCTCTGTGTCTGTCACGAACTTATTAATCGCAACAACAAATGGTAAACCAAATTCTTGAATGCTCTCCACATGCTTTTGTAAATTTGCAAAGCCTGTTTTTAAAGCTTCAGTATTTTCTAAAGAGAGTTCTTGTTTTGCAACTCCTCCATGCATTTTTAATGCACGAATCGTTGCAACAATAACGACAATTTCTGGGTTTATCTCTTTATTTCTCGACTTAATATTCAAAAATTTCTCTGCACCTAAATCTGCTCCAAATCCTGCTTCTGTTACTACGTAATCGCCTAATTTAGCAGCTGTTGTTGTTGCGATGACACTATTACAACCATGGGCTATATTAGCAAATGGCCCCCCATGGATTATGGCTGGAGAATGTTCAATCGTTTGAACTAAATTTGGCTTTATCGCATCTTTCAACAATAAAGTAAGTGCCCCTTCTACTCCCAAATCACCAACAGTGACTGGCTCTTTATCTACATTATAGGCAACAACCATTTGGGATAATCGTTTCTTTAAATCGGTGATATCTGCTGCCAAACATAATACAGCCATAATTTCAGATGCGACTGTTATGTCAAATCCATCTTCTCTAGGTACTCCTTGTAAGGGACCTCCTAAGCCGATTACTACTTTTCTTAAGGCACGGTCATTTAAATCGACTGCTCTTTTCCATACAATTCTTCTTTGATCAATGCGGCATTCATTGCCTTGATGAATATGGTTATCAACTAATGCAGCCAAAGCATTATTAGCAGTGGTAATTGCATGAAGATCTCCAGTAAAGTGAAGGTTAATATCTTCCATAGGTAGCACTTGGGCATTTCCGCCGCCTGCCGCTCCTCCTTTTATGCCCATTGTGGGGCCTAAAGAGGGTTCTCTCATGGCAATGACTGCTTTTTTTTGCAATTTATTTAATGCGTCGCCTAAACCAACTGTCACAGTAGATTTCCCTTCCCCTGCAGGAGTTGGATTAATAGCCGTCACAAGAATTAATTTACCTGATTTATTTTTTTTCAAGTCAATCAAGGCTTGTGAGGATATTTTCGCTTTATATTTTCCGTATAATTCAATATCATCGTCAGATAGGCCAATTTTCTCGGCAATATGTATGATTGGTTTCATTACTGCTTGTTGAGCAATTTCGATGTCAGATTTCATTTCTTTCTTTACCTCCATGATTTTCCTCTGCAATTTTAACCTTCCATTTTATTGTACAATAAAAACCATGTTATAAGTACACGTTTCGACAAAATCACTTTCATGTATCAACTACCATGGCATTCCCTTAATAAAAGATTTTCGATATAAACATAGAAAATATGCTATCATTTAAAAAATTCCAAACATTATGATTGCGACATATTCAAATCAATTTTATAATAAGCTATGTTATCGGTTATAGAAAGTTCCTACCGTCAAACATATATAAACACCAAACATTTTATGTAACACTACTATTTCTACTATGGAAATACAAAATAAGATGATTATTAGGAGGAGACATACCTATATGCCAATAAAAATCCCTCATCTTTTGCCAGCACGAGAAATACTAGAAGATGAAAATATATTTATTATGGATGAAGGTCGGGCAAAAGCACAGGATATTCGCCCATTAAACATATTAATATTAAACTTAATGCCTGAAAAAGAAAAAACAGAGGTTCAAATATTGCGCTTGCTCGGAAATACGCCTTTACAAGTAAATATTTCCTTTTTAAGAACAGCTTCCTATGAATCAAAAAATACGAGTCCATATCATCTTGAACAATTTTATCGAAACTTTGAGGCAATAAAAACAAATAGATACGATGGTATGATTATCACAGGAGCTCCTGTAGAATTAATGAGTTTTGAAGAAGTCGATTATTGGGAAGAATTAACGAAAATTATGGAATGGTCAAAGACTAATGTTACTTCTACTCTCCATATTTGTTGGGGAGCCCAAGCAGCTCTTTATCACCATTTTGGAATAAATAAATATAAATTAGATCAAAAATGTTATGGAATTTATTCTCACTATGTTTTAAATCCATCTGATAAGCTAATGCGCGGCTTTGATGATAGCTTTTTAGCCCCTCATTCAAGACATACAAATGTATCGATACAAGAAATTAAAGAACATCCTGATTTAGAGCTATTATCTGCCTCAGAAGACGCTGGAGCTTTTATCGTTAGCGCAAATAGTGGCAAACAAATTATGGTGACTGGCCACTTAGAATATGATTCTGTTACATTAGCAGAGGAGTATAAAAGGGATAAAGAAAAAGGATTAAACATCCATCTTCCGCTGCATTATTTTCCAAATAACGATCCGAGTGTGCAGCCCTTAAATAGTTGGCGCTCACATGCCCATTTATTGTTTTCTAATTGGCTGAACTATTATGTCTACCAAGAAACACCTTACGAATGGAAATAAAATAGAGAGCTAGCTTAAGAAGATACAAAAAAAGCGAGGGTAGAAGTCGATTGACCCGCGAACCCCCTCGCTATTATGCCATTCCCAACCAATTTAGCCATTATTATTGCTACCACTTGTAAAATAAACTTCTTCATATGGTTGAATAACGACAAATCCCTCTCCTGCAAATTTCATCTGTATCGATTCTCCACTTCCTCTTCCGAAAAAGGTTTTAAGCGAAATATCTGTTACAAACTCTGGCTGCAAGTTTCCAGACCATGCAACAGTAGCATTCGGATCTGTAAAAACAGGGTTATGTGGAGTAACTCGTAGCGTAAGTGGTTCGTAATGAGATGTTATCGCAACCATTCCTCTTCCAGTTAGATTTATATTAAATAAACCACCAGAAAGCATGCCTGCAATTCTTCTCATTAGCTTGATATCCCATTTGATTGTTGGTTCAAAAGCGAGAAGATCATTACCGTTTACAAAAATGGAATCTCCATTTAAATGCAAAATAGAAATTTTCTTTCCTTGGTCTGCTAAATATAGCTTCCCACTCCCTTCTGCTTTCATTAATGAAGCGCCTTCTCCTGTAAGTGCTTTCTTAAACATCTTTCCTATACCATGCTCCAAAATCCCTTCCCGTGTAAATCGAATATTTCCACGATATGACACCATACTTCCAGCTTTCGCCCATATTTGACTCGCTAAATTTATTTCAAGCATTCTTTCTGTTTCTAACTCAAAAACTCCCTCATTCTTATCTTTTTGCTCTGTCTTTGCCAAGAATTCTTCTAATTCATATCTTCCCATGCTCTCACCTCTTCAATAAATTGTTAATTTAAGGATATCATCTAGTAAGTTGCATGAAAATATATAAATAGGGTAGAAATAAATATATTTACTACTGTAAATGTAAAATAAAGTATGATAATTCCCCTTACATTTGTAAATACTATTGTTTAGTAGAAGGATAAGATTTATCTATTTACTAGGAAGGAGCAAAGTAGAATGGAAAAAATTATCGCTGTTGAAAGAAATTATATGGGAGACATTATTAGTTTTAAAACTTCAAACGGAAGAGTTATTTCTTATCGTAAAGCATTGATGGATATTGAAACAGGTGTTATAGAGGGGGTAGAAATCACTGAAAATGTACAAGAGGAAGAGGATTTATCTTTTTCCATTATAGATAGCTTTGACAATTATCCATCTATCTTTTAACTGCTTTCAAAAAAAATAAGGGCAATTCTCTGTCGGCATCATGCTGCTTTAGCATATACCTAGAGAGAATTACCCTTTCTTTATTCTAGCGAATCATTTTTTTGCTGAATTATTTTTAATACTTTCGTATACTCTGGATTTTCCTCAAAAAATTGAACTAAATCACCAATTCGATCAATAGAATCCCAGCTTAAATGATGCTCTATTCCTTCCACATCTTCATAAATATTCTCTTCTTTTACTCCGATAATTCTAAGTAATTGCTCTAAGAGTTCATGTCTGTATACTAAGCGTTTACCGATTTTTTTTCCTTTTGGTGTTAAAACCAAGCCTCTATATTTTTCATAAACAAGATATTCATCCTTATCCAATTTCTGAACCATTTTTGTCACAGAGGAGGGATGTACAGATAAGCCTTCCGCAATATCTGATACTCTTGCATATCCTTTATCTTCAATTAGGTTGTAAATGCGTTCAATATAGTCTTCCATACTAGGTGTCGGCAATTCAACCCCTCCTTTACCAGGATTTCTCCTTTTTCTATTCTATTCGAAAATATTTATTTGCGTTTTTATCTATGTATGTACTGCCCATTAAAAAAGGACTCCCACTATTTGAATATCAAAAACTTTTATCGAACAAATATAAAGCAATTTTAGTGGAAAGAAATAGCCTTTAAAAAAGGCATGGATTAAAAGAACATTTCTTTAGCATTTTACTATAAAAAAAAAGGGGAAACAAGATTCTTTCAAACGTTAGATTTTTTATATAGCTGTCTTGCTTCCACTAATAGGATAAAAATTGCTTTATTCACCTATAGTATTACTGAGATAATTCGAGGAAAATCTATTCTGGGAATTCCATTTTCCAACTAAAATATTCATTATCTTGATTCTTCTCATATTTCATCATTGCATCAAATTTATTCCCTTTTTTACTCACTAAACCTTTAACAGGAGCTTTACCATTTTTCAGTAAATGTTTAACCATTGTTTTCGTCGGTTTTTTCTTCATAGTTGCAAGAAATTTATCATTCTTCCAAATGACGAATTTACAACCATTCTTCCAATTACTGCAGCCAAATCCTTTTTTTCCTTCCACTACAGAATGTCCACAAACAGGACATTTCCCCAACACTTCTGTCGTTTGTTTAGCATATGTTACTTCTTGGATAATGACATCTGCTTCGTTTTTTATCGTTTCCACTGCGCTTGATGTGAAGTTACTGATCATTTGCAAAAATTGCTTTTTGCTAAATTGCCCTTTTTCCATATCATATAGATCTTTTTCTAGTTTCCCAGTAAAATCTAAATTAAATAGATCTTTAATGGGGAATGTATCAACTATTCTTCTTCCTAAATCAGTGCAGACTAAGTTCTTATTTTTTGCCTCAATATACCCTATATCCTTAAGCTTCTTTATTGTTTCTGCACGTGTTGCTGGCGTTCCTATACTAAAACCACTTAAGATGGTTAAAACATCTTCTTCATTTTCCGCATCAAAATTTTTTCCGCATGTTTCCATCAGCCTTAGTAATGTCTTTTCCGTATGCTCTTTTGGAGGCTGGGTAGTATGAGTTGTTGTTACTGCATCGCTAGTGAAAACCTCTTCTCCTACTTGTACCATTGGAAGCATAACATCTTTCGATTGAATTTTCTCTATCTTTTTCCAGCCTTCTACTAATTGAACCTTACCTTTCGTTATAAAGCTACCTTTAAGTTCTAGAAGATTTATACTTGTAATGATTTTTGTCTCTTCTACCTCAGCAACTGGCATAAACTGCATTAATAAACGATTTTTTATCGCCTCATATACTTGTTGTTCCTCTTGGCTTAATCGTTTAGGCAATACATACGTAGGAATAATTGCACTATGACTCTCTACTTTTTTATTATCGAAAATTCGTTTGGATGGAAAAAATTTAACTTCCTCTTTAAATGGTAAATCTGCCGCAAGAAGATTTACTACTTTTTCCGTTTTCGAAATAAGGCTTTCTTCTAAAGCAATGCTTGCTGTTCTCGGATACGTTATATATTTTTTTTCATACAGACTTTGTGCTACCTTCAATACTTTATCTGCTGTCCAACCTTTATATTTACTAGTTATATAGCCTTGAAGATTTGAAAGATTAAATAAAAACGGTGGATATTCCTTTTTCTTCTGCACCTTTTTATCTGCTATAATTGCGGTTTTCCCGTTAATCTGTTCCTCTAACTCTTTTAAATATTGTTCCGACTTAAACTTTTCTTCCCTATTTTCTATATAAGCACCTAAATAACTGCTTCCGTTTTCCGTTAAAAAGGTTGCTTGTAGTTTATAATAATTTTCTGGAACAAAGGTTTCAATTTCTTTATCACGATCATAAATGATCTTAAGCGTAGGTAGTAAGACTCTTCCGATATTTAAAGCCTTCCCTTTGCCCTTTTGATATTTTAAAGTGGCAACAGATGTTAAGTTAATCCCGATTAGCCAATCTGCCCATTGTCTGCTAACACCTGCATCTTGTAAGGGACGCAGTTCATTGTTGGAACGAAGGTTTTCTAATCCATTTAATACTTCTTTAGGCGTCCATTCATTCAATAATAAACGATAAACTTCCTTTTCGGTTCTTAAATTATAAATAATACTATCCCCAATAAGCTGTCCTTCTCGATCATAGTCACATGCGGAAATAATTGTATCTACATCTGATCTTTTCATCAGTCTGTGGATGATTTTAAGCTGTTTTTCGGCGCCACGATCTGGCTTATCTTTATTTTTAGAATCTGACTTCACTTTATATTGAAACTTACTTGGGATAAAAGGAAAGTTTTCTAGTTTCCACGTAGCCATTTTTTCATCATAATCTTTTGCATCATTTAATTGCAATAAATGTCCGAATGCCCATGTAACAATATAGCCATTTCCTTCAAAATAGCCATCTTGTCTATTTTTTATTTTTAATGCATCTGCAATATTTTTCGATACAGATGGTTTTTCCGCCAATATTAATTTCATCTATATCACCTTTTTTCATTTCTTACATTCATTAATATTTTTTATACAAGATAACATTATAATCGCAAAAAAGAGAAATGTATAGAAAGGGGTAAATTTATAAAAATGCAAATGGAGTAATTTAGAGATTTTTATTGACTTCATTATATATATTCATTTTTCTTACCTTTTACAACGAAGAGAATTAAAAAGAAGATAATGGTCTGGGGGAATGCTGAGCTATCAAATTACGCTCATTATTGTTTTTTTCATGCTATACTAAATTAATTAGACGGAGACCATAACTGTATTAGAGTCCCCGTCCATTATAAAGTTTTAGAAGGAGCATAATGTTAATAGGCTACCTTTAAAGATTTTTTTATTTGTAAATACTGTTCTAATTCTTTTAAGACAAAAAAGACATGTGCTTGTTCCTCAAAAGAACGCCAATCATTCGGTAGTTTATCGTGTTTAATCATTTCCTCTAGTCGCTGAAGCTTACTTAAAAACAGTACAGCTGTATTACCTGAATGGACACATAAACTCAGTTCTTCTAAAAAGTCAGCTACAAGCTCTCTTTGATTATCAAGCGTTTCGACAGTTATAATCCGATCAAATAGCCTAGAAATGATTTCTAGTTGCTTTTCTCTAATCGTAAAATATTTATAATAATAATTTTCTTTTCTAGAAAAATGATTTTCGACATCACGATATGCAACGGATTTAGCAAATTGCACTTCATCAGATGCTTGTTTAAACTTTAATGCAAAATCTTCTTTCATTTCCTTTGTGCGAAGATACACAACCATATCCATCAAAAGAGCTTTAAAGTATTGCTCGATATCTTTTTGATGTACTTTCATTTCTTTATCGAGACTTGGCATATAACTATTAACAAGTAATGCTGCACCAATTCCAATTATAATTAAGCCTAACTCATTAAATACAACCTGCCACGACATTTGATTGGTAGAATAAATATGAAGAATAATAACCGTACTTGTTACTACACCTTCATTTACCTTCAATAAAACCGTTGTTGGGATAAATAATAATAGTAACAGCCCAATAATATAGGGCTCAAAAGCAATTCCCTCAAAGAAAATATACGAAAATGGAATAGCAAGCATACATGCAATAAAACGCGAAAAGGCACTATGAAGTGATTTCTTTTTGGAATTTTGTACACACAGGATTGTTATTATCGCAGAAGATACATAGAAATCTAAGTGGAAAAACTGAGCAATAGATATACCTATGCTAACTGCCACTGCTGTTTTAAATGTACGATAACCAATTTTATACTTTTTTAATTTTTGCAAAGCTCTTTGCATTTGCATCATTAATCACAACCAGTAACTAGTAAATCATCCTGTAAAGAAGCTAGCCTCGTATTTATGGCAATTTTATCACCAGGCTTTACTAATAATTCCACAACAGATCCACTAAAAGGAACACTTACATCTTTTATTTCCCCTGCTAAAGTTCTAATAGTTAAAATCGTTTCCCACTCATAAAAATAAGCTTTTTCTTTCATTAGAATTTCATTTACAGTTCCTTCAAACGGGCTAAGTATCATCTGATCTTCTCTGGATATTTCATAATACGGACTTTGACTGCTCTTTACAATCGTTTCAATCATTTTAATAAATCTTCCCTTTTTATTTATAGTTTTTTACCTAATGACATTCGTTTATTTTTATCCAAAAATAAACTTTACTTAAATATTGTAATCATGTTAATAAAAACACATTTTGCCTTATAATTCAATAAGTTCGAGAATTATTTTTTCATTTTTTCATAGGAAATTTTTGCAAGAAAAAATCCATAGAAAATCCCACTAGTATTCGTTTTTTCACGTTAAGAAATGAAAGCGGAATCAAGTCTGTTATATCAAAATTCACCTTCAATCACATGATAAAATAAATAAACTAGCTGGTTAGCTAGTTCACATAAAATACTTTTTTATCTTACTGTCTGTTTGGATATACCAATTTTCTTTTTCAATAATATTCGATACAGTTAAAATAAGAGATGGGATCTTTTCTACATTGAATACGATTAAGCCGATTTTTTTAACCATAATGACAAAGGACTCCCCATGTGAAAAAGTGGGTAACACATTCCCTAATTGAAGAATGCTTTTTACAACTGCCTCCTTGCTGCCATCCTCTAATACAGTATTCGGTGTAAATCGCAAAATCCAATTTTCATTTTCAATCGAAAATCGATACATTATAGCCACCTTCTTATTCTATTTCCTTTAAAAATAAAACTGCTACTTCATCATATGTTGAAAATGATTATTTATGAAATATTTTATCAAAGTCAAGAAATGATATAAATTGATGAAAAAGGAAAGGTCTCACACTTGAAGAAACTATTAATAATATTCCCAGTTTATTGTATCCGTTTTCTATCTGTTTTCAACCAAGTAAGCCTTTTCAAAATTTCGGTGAAGTTTTCAGAAAAAACGCTTAGAAACCTTGACTACATATAGGTTATCGTGTATATTATAGACATCATTTAACAAAATTCAGAATAATTATTTTCTATTATTATTTTGTTCTATGAAAATATTTATTTTATAGGCACCAATCATGTGTCTTGAAAGGCTTAGGAGGAAATTTAATATGCAAAACGGTAAAGTAAAATGGTTCAATAACGAAAAAGGATTTGGATTTATCGAAGTTGAAGGTGGAGACGATGTATTCGTACATTTCACTGCTATTCAAGGCGAAGGTTTCAAGTCATTAGAAGAAGGACAAGAAGTTTCTTTCGAAATCGTTGAAGGAAACCGCGGACCTCAAGCTGCTAATGTTGTTAAACTATAATTAATAAACAAATATATTAATAATAGTAGTCAGGGGATTTTTCTAGAAGTTTTCTTCTTGAGAAGTCCCCTTTATTTTTGCCCTTATTAATACAACTAGTTCTTTTCGAATCTTAATATAAGAGAAAAAGGTGGAAGTATGTTCCCCCCTACTTCGCACCAGATAACTTTTCCCCGTATTCCTTTAGCTTATATCCCACCGTACACTGCGAAATACAGAAGCGGTGAGCTCCTCTTTTTCCTAACTCTAATTTATTTTGTCGATATAAAAAACAATCTTTGCAATAATCTTTCATTAACTCATCTGCTTCTTCAATCAGTTTCTTTCGTTCCAAGCTCCACCCCTCCTTTATTTATAACGATCATTAAATCAATTGCATTTTACTATAGATACGCTTTCCTTCTAGGCTTTGCGTTGCAAGCTTATCCGCTTCTTTATTTTCATTTCTTCCAATAGAAGTATATATCATATTTAAATGTAATTTTTTTATTTTAGCTTCAATTCGATCAAGCCATCTATTTAAGTCCTCTTCATAGCATGGCCATTCGCCTTCTAATTGCTTCAATACTACTTGTGAATCCCCTTTTACTTCACAAGTAACATCCCTTACCTCTAGTTCCTCCAAAAGATTTAAAGCGTGAAATAGAGCTGCGTATTCTGCTTCATTATTAGAAAGAATATCATGAAATAGTTCATTTGCCCGAACTCTAAATTTCTTTTTGCCCTGCTGAAAGAAAAGAACAACACCGATTCCTGCTGTTTTTGTTTCCTTGTGGTAGCCGCCATCAAAATATACCGTAAAATCATGTGGCTCCTCTTCCATTTCTTCATTCAATTTTCGTAATTCCTTTAATGTCCAGCTTGTTCCTTTTTCATCATAAAAAATTAGATCCTTTGTATCATTTCGTTTCTCCAGTTCTTCCCCCATTTCAAGAGCAAGAGCTGATTGAATCCAATCAGAAGTAAAATGAATACTTTCCTTCTTTTTCTTCATCTGAAATGTATATTCCAATTTGTATTTCATAACGGTACAACCTTTCTATAAGTAAAGTAACTTTCGAAGCTTCGAGGTCTTATTGCTTAGTAGTTGGATAAAAAGCTACTCCTAAAGAAATTATAAAAAATATTACCATCACAACTTTTTTCATTTATAATATTTTACATCGTTTCATTTATACATTGTACTTTTTACAGTAACCCTTGCTTGTCATTATATCATTTTTCAATTCATCAATAGGAGCCTATCTACTATTTATTAACTAGGTTACATATTTAATGATATATATACAGCTATTACGTTTTGTATGAAAACTAAATGTAAAATAACTAGTACAGTCATTGATTAATCATATCAAAATTTCAGGAGGTATCAAAATGATTGAAGTTTATATTGATGGCGCCAGTGCTGGAAATCCTGGTCCTAGTGGCGCTGGCATTTTTATAAAAGGGCATGGTTCTGCAGAAAGATACTCCTTCCCACTTGGGTTAATGAGTAATCATGAAGCAGAATATTATGCACTCATTAAAGCTTTAGAAATCTGCATTAATCAAAACTATCGCACAGTGAGCTTTCGTACAGATTCTGAATTAGTAAGTCGAGCTGTTGAAAAGGAATTCGCTAAAAATAAAAAATATGCTCCTCTCCTTGATCAAGCCTTAAAGCTTATAAGAGAATTGGATTTATTTTTTATTAAATGGATTCCAAGTAATGATAATAAAACAGCCGATGAATTAGCAAGACTTGCCATTAGAAAAAATAATTAAGGAAAGGAATCATCCGTTGAAAATACTTACTTCCCAAAGATTTGCAGATTTATCCCTTTTATTTGTTGCTCTAATATGGGGTTCGACCTTTGTAATCGTTCAAAATGCAATAGCTTTTTTACAACCACTTATCTTTAATGGGATTCGCTTTTTCCTAGCTGCTCTTTTTTTATTTCTATGGTTACTTCTATTTAAGCCTTCCCAACTGAAGCAAATAAATATACATTGTTTAAAAGCCGGAATTATTTTAGGTATTTGTTTATTTATCGGCTATGCTTTTCAAACAATTGGGCTTGTCTATACTACTAGCTCGAAAGCAGGTTTTATAACTGGACTAAGTGTTGTGCTTGTTCCTTTATTTATGTATCTTTTTATGAAACAAGCTTTATTGATCAACCATATTATTGGTGTTATTATTGCAACAATTGGCCTCTATCTCCTAACGATAAGCAATGTATTTTCTTTTAATATTGGTGACTTTTTTGTATTTATTTGTGCGATAGGCTTTGCATTGCAAATCATCTTAACAGGAAAATATAGCAAACAATATCCCACATTATTATTAACAATTATGCAACTTTTGACAGTTTCAATTCTTGGGTTTATTGGTAGCTTTTTATTTGAAAATCCAAAAGGTAATTTTAAAGTGAATATCCTTTTTCACAAAGAAGTAATAATTGCTTTACTCATAACTGCTATCCTTGCTACTGCTGTTGCATTTATAATCCAAACAAGCTTACAAAAATATACCAATTCTACTAGGGTTGCGTTGATTATTGCAACCGAACCAGTATTTGCAGCAATGACTGCATACCTATTTAATAATGAACAGTTAACAGCTAGTGCTACGATTGGTTGTATGCTGATTTTATTAGGAATGGTTTTTTCCGAATTACCGAGGAAAACACTGCTTGCAGCATTTAAACGGGGTAGCTTTATTGAGAAATAATTAAATCATGTCCTTAGATTTACTGTACCTCTCCACATTAATGAAGAGGCTGGGACAAAACTAAATAACTAATCTTTAAAGACGAACAATCTTCAATTCAGCTCTTAAATAAAGCTACGTTATCTATGTTTTTAAATCTAGTTAAGTGTAAAAATTAAGTCGTTCCATTGCGCTACAGACGCACGATGCGCCGGGGAGGAAGCTAAGCCTCCTCGCTGCGTGGCCACTGAAAAAGTGAATTACCTGGTGAATCGGTAGTTACCAAACCATTCTAACATAGTGTAGGCTTTTGTTTTCCGAGGCTTACCGCACGACTCACCGGGGCGAGCGCCGAGCCGCTTCACAGCTCACGCTCCTGCAGGGTCTCGGACTTTCTCGCATCTCCCGTAGGAGTCGAGCGGACACCTCTCCAAACCAACTTATTATTCTCTTTCAAATAAATAAAACCTCATTTTATTTGGAGAACTAGACTTTTTCAGTGCCCTCCTCGCTGCGCTGCGGGGTCTAAAGCGTCTCTATTTCCCGCAGGAGTCGAGCGTCCTCCGCTCCATTCCACTTCGTTTTTAAACCTTTATCTAAAAAATAAACACGAACTATAATGTGAGTTAATCGCATTATAGTTCGTGTTTATTGTTGGTTGAAATACTTATGTCACAGCCTCTTTAGAAAAAACAAAAAACCACTCTATGTAAATACATTAAAGTGGAAATAAATGATTTCTTTTTATAAAGCTGATTACTTCTTTTTTTGTTTTCAGTTCATTGTCCATAAACATCTCAAGCAAAGAAACAAAAAAGCTGCCATCAAATTTCTTTTGTATTTTTAAAGTACATTCAATTGCTGTTATTACAAGCTCATCTGTAGCATTTGTATATGCTTTGCCAAAATATATAAAACCTATTGCATCGTCACCGAAGGAAAAGCCTTTCCCATCTAAAAAAAGCAAATACTCCTCTACTGTTTTCAAACTTTGTGTACATTCCCCTCTATCCTTTTACCTACATGTTACTTTATATCACGACATATTTCTAGCTTTTTCAACACTTATTTTGCATTTTTAATGACCATTGTCACAATTTTTCTATTTTCTTCGATAACTTTGCAAAAAAAAGATAGAGAAGCAAAATGGGCTTGCCCCTCTATCAATTGTTAACGGAGTATAATGGTATTTTTCTTCTTCGTACATAAATGTCCTAAGAAACCTATACAAACACCTAATAAGGCACCTCCAAATACCTCTTGTGGCTGGTGGCCTAGCATTTCCTTTAGTTTTTTTGGTTGTTGCTCTTTAAAGGCAATATTCTTATCTGTATTAATTTTATCTACTAGCTCTCCTAAATCATTTACCTTTAACGTTAATTCTCCTGTCTGTCTTCGAATTCCCTGTGCATCATACATGACAATTAATCCGAAAATAAGCGATAACGCAAAATCAATAGTTGGTAAACCTCGTTTTAATGCAATAAAAGTTGTTAGAGAAGAAACACCTGCTGAGTGGGAGCTTGGCATCCCTCCTGTTTGAAAAAATAAGCCTTTATCCCACTTTTTTGTTTTAAAAAAATGAATGGGGATTTTTAAAAATTGAGCCATTCCAATGCTTATTAAGGCAACATATATGCCCTTATTCATATCAATCACCTCTTTCAAATAGTCTCTTTATTTACGGATGATATTATTCTTATTTGCTCATACTAAAATTGATTTTTATTTCCACTATGACTTTAAGAGGTGATTGATATGAGTAATAAAAACCATACGAATAGAGGAAAAGCTGCTGGCGGGGTTAATCCACAAGGGTACGGTCAAGACGCTGATATAACGCCAGCTCCAAAAAGCAAATTAGAAAATGCCGCGAAAAAGAAGAATACAAAATAATGATATTTCATTAATTTTCGCTATTTAGCTGGGGCTTTAAAAAAAGCTCCAGCCAACTTGTATTATTCAGTCTTTATCTTGATTGATTTCTTTCATGAATTGGGCAAAAGTATCTATCCTTTTGTATATTTATTCTAAAGAATTTTCAACTCTACCCACATCTAATGAAGTTAAACATGATAAAATAAATACAAATAAAAACCCAAACGATTATACGAAACTTTTAAATAAGCATTTCGTTTGAATCGGTTGGGTTTAACTTTTGTTAGCATATTTGTTTCAGTCTCTGAGATATCTAGGCGTTTATCCTTCTAGTTTCGTATACCAATGCAAATTTTGCGTAATATATAAAAAACCATTTCTTAAAATAAGGTGAGCTCTTCTTTCTTTTCTACATAATGATGAAATCTTTTAAATTCTAATTCCTCAAATTTCTTCATTGCGGTAGCTGGATTGATATTTAAATAGCTATCTTCTAGCATGCAACTTACTGGAACGTCGCATTTAATCTCTGCTAATTGTCTGCTTAAATGGAGCATTTCGAGGTCTGTTTCAATTTTCGTACGCTGACCCTTTGTAAGCAACGATAAATTAGCTAAAATCCCTTCTATATCCTGATGAACTTGGAGAAGCTTTAAGGCAGTTTTCTCACCTATCCCCTTTACGCCAGGATAGTTATCACTTGTATCTCCCATTAATCCCTTTAGATCGATCATTTGCTTTGGAGTAATCCCTTTTTCTTCTTGAAAATTTGCTGGTGTATAAACCATATAGTTACCATATCCTTTTTTTAATAACGCAACAGAAATATGATCATCCAGTAATTGCAGAATATCCTGATCTCCTGTTAAGATGGTAACATTTGCTTCACCTTTCATTTGTTTCGCAATTGTACCGATACAATCGTCAGCTTCAAATCCAGTTATCCCTATATTTGGAACATTAAAGCTTTCTACAACTTCTTTTACCAAATCAAATTGTGGAATTAATTCAACAGGGGCGTCTTGACGATTTGCTTTATAGGAAGGGTACATTTCTGTTCTAAATGTAGTACTTCCCATATCCCAGCAAACCGCAACATGTGAAGGGTTAAAATGTTCAATTGCTGTAAAAAAATGTTTTACAAAACCATGAATTGCATTTGTTGGAATTCCTTTTGAGTTAACCATATATTGACCTGTAACAGCTGTAGCAAAAAAAGCACGAAATAATAGCGCCATCCCATCTACGAGCATCAGGTTTGTCTGTTTGTCATTATTCAAATCGCATCTCTCCTTTATTTCCATTCGTTTATTATAACAGATTCTAAAATAGTTTTGGCTGGTAGCTTTTTCTTCTCCCTTTTTATTAGTTGGAATTTAACCTGATTGTACGTTTGTTGTAAAACGAAGTCTGAAAAATAATTATCTTCTAAAGAAAAAAACAGAGAACTAAAATTCCCCATTAGTTTCCTGTTCCTAACCCACTTATTTTAAGCTAAGTTCAAAACTACACTGTACTACCTTCTCATGCCATCTATATTTGCCTCTACTTTTGTAAACTCTAAACTTACTGCCTCACCTAATAATAGAATGCTTTGTTTCATTCTTCTATCTTGTTAGACAAACAGGTCTCAATTGGATTTTCATCATAAGAAATCCAATCACTGAAACTTCCAGGATAAAGCTTTACATTGTCTATTCCAGCCATTTTTAAGGAAATATAATTAGGAGTAGCAGTTATGCCAGAGCCACAATAAACAATATATTCATTTCTGGGGTCTAATGAGGAAAACCTTTCTCTTTGCTCATTAGTCGACAAAAAGAAGCCATTTTTTAATCCATCTGTCCATACAAAGTTTATTGCTCCAGGTATATGTCCACGTTTCTTATCAATCGGTTCTATCTCTCCTATATACCGTATGTGTTCTCTGGAATCAATAAGTACCTTATATTCCTCTTTTGCTCTTACTTGTGCTGACACTTCCTCATAAGTAGCAATCATATGTGTTTGAATTTCAGGAGAGAAAGTACTCTTTGTAAAAGTCGGGACATCCTTTGAAATTGGAAAATCCTTTTTTACCCATTCTTTATAGCCGCCATCCAAAATATATGTATGGGAATGTCCGATATAGTTTAATAACCACCAAAGTCTCCCAGAAAACGCCCCCTCCCCATTATCGTAGGCAATGACGATAGTTTCTTTACCAACACCTATATTTTCAAGTTTAGAAACAAATTCTTCTATGGCTGGTAATGGATGTCTGCCCCCGTGTTCACTTACTGGATTGGAGAGATCTTTATCTAAGTGAAAATAAACGCTATTTGGGATATGACCTTCTATATACCATTCGGTGCCAGCGTCAGGATTTTTTAAATCAGAGCGACAATCAATAATTCTAACAGAATCTTGTTCAAAATTTTCCTTTAGCCAATCAACACTTTTTACGATTTCCATCTTTATTCCTCCTCTTGTTATCCCTGTTAACCATTAATCAATAGCGGAAAATCTTGTTGATTCCTTAATAATCCACTCAAGTTTATCTAAATTCTCATGCTCTGTTAATAGTGCCGTTTTCCCATCATAATATTCGCCCACTTGTTCTTGTAAATTATCAAGCAGTGTATCAAAATGCTGTTCAAATAACTCTTTATAAAAAGTAAAGAAGGAGTGAATTTGCTCCTTAATAAAAATATTCCCGTGCTCATCCACTAATTGTTCTAATTCTATTCCCATATTCTTTCGTTCATTATTCTCAAAAAAACTTTTGGGATTTTTGTAATATTTTGTTCCAATTTTATTAAGCGCATTATCTAGTTGTTTGAAAGGAGCATGGTAAGTTAATTTTGTATCAATTGCATTTTCCATTTCTTCTTGCAAACGGATTTCGCCATTAATGGACTGAATGGAATGCTGAATTTCTTGATAGCCTTCTTTTCTTTGTTTATAAAATATTTGGTCCAGTCTTACATTTACTGCCCGCAATTCTTGTTCAAATTCAAAATTCAACTGTATTAAAAAGGAAGCAGTAGCAAGGGAAATTTCTCTTTTCTTATTATCCCCTCGTAAAATGGATGGATGATAGGCTTCCTTTATTAATTCCTGTAATCGAAACATGATTCTTTGCTTTAAATAAAAAAGCTGTTCTTCAACTTCCATTTTAAATTTCGCTAATCTATCTTGAAACGTTATTGTTTCAAATTGTGAGAGTATATTCCGTTTTTCTTCCTCCATCCGAGAAAGCTCTTGTTCCGCTTCTTCCTTTTTTGCAAAAGCAGATTTAACTAGCTGCTTTAAAAGTTCAATTGTCCCTTCATATTCTTTTTTAGCAGATTGGAGCATCATTGCTAGCCATTCATATTCAATAAATTCATACATTTTAGCCTCTGCTCTTCCCATCCATTTCCCGTAAATTTCATGCTTATAATAAAGACTAGAAACAGGAAGAATTCGTGGAGAACGTATACCATATAATTGCAGTTGCTCTTGTAAATACTCCTCTACAGCTTCTTGCTCTTCTTCATCCTTCGCTAAATCTATTGCATTAATGACAAAAAATATTTTATCCTTTTCAAAAGCATCCTTTAATCTTCCAAGCTGTACTAAAAAAGCACGATCAGCTTTGGAAAATGCGTGATTATAGTAGCTGACATAAAAAATACAATCTGCTTTTTTCATAAATTCAAAGCTTAACTCCGTATGTCTGCTGTTAATTGAGTCTCCCCCTGGCGTATCAACGAGCGTAATTCCTTTTCTAGTAATACTACAATCAAAATAAACATCTATCGAAGCCACAAAACAAGAGGTTTCTTCTACTGCAACAAAATTCGAAAGCGCTTCTAATCCAACATTAATCTCGCTGCCCAATTGATCACGATGGGCAGAATATCCTTTTACAAAAGCTTGCAGATAGCGAAATTCATTCGCATATCTTTCTACAGGTTTAGCAGCTAGCTTTTTTATCAAATTTTGCGCTGATTCTAATGTACTTGCCTCTTCCTTCACTAACTGTAAATAGTCATTTATCTCTGTAAGCATTTCTGACTCTGTTTTCCATTTAACAATCACCGTTTTATGTGGATGGTCTTTATCTATTGGCAAAATTCGATTTATTGTTGCCGTAGTTGGATTGGGCGAAACGGGCAAAATCGGATAATCTAGTAAGGCATTGGCAAAGGAAGACTTCCCTGCACTAAAAGCACCAAATAAGCAAATAGTATATGTTCGATTTTCAATATTGGCGGCTTTAGTAAGCAAATTCTTTGCTATATGTGTAAATCCCTTTACCTGTTGCAGGTTATTACTTAAAAAACGTAATTGTTTAATTAGTAAATCTGTATCAAATTCATTTCTTTCTTCTCGTTTAATATCCTCAGTCAGATTTCTTTTCTTGTCTACGGCTCTTGCGTTTATGGATGATAATGTTTGGTAAGTAATTTCTTCTTTATCTGAATCTAGTAATCTTTGCAATAGACTCTCATCAACTGATTGTGTGACAAAGAGATGCTTTAGGTTCTCTCTCCAGTCTTGCCATTTAGTCTCTAGCTCTTCCTTTTTTAGCTTACAGTCTACAAATCCTTGCCAGATTTTCTGTTCTTTCCTACGCTCTTCTTTTTCCGTATGTAATTGTCGCTGGCGCTCTTCTTTCCATTGAGTAAATAGTGTCGTGATTTCTTTCCTAAAAGACTGTTTCAAATCATTTTCAACAGTCTCACAATATACCAGAACATAGTTTTCAGAAAGCTGTGCATCCTTATTTACTAACTCTTTTAACCTATGCCTATGTAAAATAGAAGCAAGCCCTTTAATTTTCGGAAAATACTCTGACTTACCGTGTTTCTCAAAAAACTGCGATAATGGCATTATTAATTGTATTTGAACAAGCTTTTCGAGCTCTGTGTAAAAAGCAAGTAGTCTTTCCTCTCTTTCTTTTTTTGTTTTGTTTTTGCTGCCAAATAATCCTATTTTAAAATTTTTCTGTTCTGTTTCCAAATATGACTTGGCTAATTCACGAAGATTGAATGGCATAATATACGCATTTTTAATAATCGAATGCCACTCGTTTTCTAAAGATACTACTGTTTCGCTTTCTTCCTCATCTATTGTTTGAAGTTCTTTTTTTATTGTACTTAAGGTTGATTCTAATGAATGATATTCTTCCTCCGTTAAACCTGCTAACTCCTCATCTATAGGAGCGATTCTTTCAGCATACTTTGTTTCGATAAAGGCATGATGATCTTTATATAGCTTTTGAAAGGATTCATCCATTGAAATAGGAAGAATGAACTCTTTTTCTTTCATTTTTTCAACAATATAACACTTTAACTCTTTCAACCCTTGATAGAAAAAATTCGTTTCGATTAAGGTAGTAAAGAAAATTTTTTCTGGCTTAATTCCATATGACAAAAAGGAGTCAGAAACACTTTGTTTAAAATGTTGAAATGAAATTTCTTCTTCTCGATGTTTATCCATTTGATTAACGATTAACACAAATTTTTTGCCTGAATCAACTAGCTGTTTCGTAAAATCAAAATTTATTTCGGACTGTACATGATTATAATCAACGACATAGAAAATAATATCTGCGAGATGAATGCTAGATTCCGTTGCTAATTGGTGGGCTTGATCTGTACTATCAATTCCTGGGGTATCCATTAAAATAGCATTCTCTAAAAGGAGTTCCGTATCCAATTGGACTTCTAATTCTTTTATTTCATCCACTCTTTCTGTTGCCTGTAAAACGCCTTTTATATCAAGAACCTCTTTATAAACATCTGCTTGGTTCGTGCAATATGAAACTTTTAACTGTTTGCTTCCTTTCTTCACGCGAAAAATATTAGCCGTTGTCGGAATGGGGCTTGTTGGTAAAACCTTTGTACCAACAAGTTTATTAATCATGCTTGATTTTCCAGCAGAATAATGTCCACAAAAAGTTGCAATAAATTCTTGTCTAGTTGCTTTTTTAATTAGTTCTTTCAATCTTTGCGCAGTTTGTTGATCACTATGTGCCAAAAAATATTGATAAAACGCTGTCCATTTATGTAAGGTGTCTGTATTCGTTGAAAGCATGGATAAACTCCTTTTCATCTATGTATTTCTTTTATTTTAACTATTTTCCACATAACAATAAAGTAAAATTAACTGAAAATTGAAAGCGACCTAAAAAAAGTGAATCTTACCATGTGTTACCTTTAGGGACAGTTACTCACCAAACTCTCTTCTCCGCATTCTCAAATAACGTCTTACTGATATTAGAGAAATGAAAAAAACTGCTTTCTCTTGTTAGCCAATCCCTATGTAGGTAGGCAAGGGTGACAAGAAAAAGCAGTATTACATTCATCATCATATGTAAAACTATTATTTAATATCTGTTGCTTTGGTTGTATGGTTTAAAACATACTTCATAACAAATAAATAACCGATAACCGTTAAGCCAATAGGAAAAGCTATCATTCGTTACACCTCATTTCCTTAATGAGAATAATTTTCTATCTCAATTACATATTATCATCAATGAAAATCATTTTCAATAAGAAAAATAGTTTTATTTTTCTGTCCTTTTAGCAAGGGAAATCCATATAAAACAAGTAGTTTAGGAAAAATGTACCATGTGGTATATCCTATTTTCTCAAAAAAATATAAACAAAATAGGTCTATTTTATGATAAGATGTTTTTATCTAGAGGATGGGGGAATAGTGTGTGTCATTAACTAAAAGTACAACTGAAATTTTAAACGGAACAATTGAAGCTGTAAAAGGTGTTATTCCCTGTGAACTACAAATTGAGAGGCCATCTGTAACTGTCTCACCATTTGTTTTAAAATCTTTAGGGGTATTAATTGGATTAACTGGAGATTTTCGTGGCAGAATCATTATAGATGGGGATAACCAAGTTTTTGGTAAGCTAGGCGAATCCATGTTTGGTATGTTTTTGGAAGGGGCTATGCTTGAATCATTCTCTGGTGAATTAGGGAATATGATTGCTGGTAATTTATCTACATTTGTGTCTCAAAATGGAATTGATATAGATATAACACCACCTACCGTTTTAGCAGGTGAAACAAAGTTATCTGGTTTTGAAAAAGCACTTAGCTTGCCTATTTCGCTCCAAAACATTGGCCAATTAACCATTGTTCTTATTTTAGAAATATAAAGTTCAACTTCAATCAATGTTTTATCTATCCACATTGATTGAAGCTGAACAATTCTACTTTCCGCTGAATTTTTCCCCGTTTAAGATTTTACTTTCTCACCCATTTGGTTAGGGAATTCAACTGATTTAACATGCAGAATTAACTCAATCAAAAAAATGATTTTTTCATCCTATTTTCCTCTACATTATTTTCTTATTATCTGTATGACTTTGTACTTCGATTTTAATTTTATTCTCCACCTTTTGCCCACAGCATTTGCAAATTGTCTTTTCATTATAGATGGTCAGGCAGTGACTACAATAATAATTCTCCATATTTATCACACCCACTTCTTTATAAACATATATTAGTATATTTATCATTCATGGAATATGTGCCGAAACTAGAAAAGATTAACCGATTTGTTATAATCGATTGAATTGCAATACTACTGTAATATAGGGAGCCCTTTAAAATTACCCTCGCTTCATCATCGTTCAGTCAATAAGTGTTGATTATTGCTCTAACTGATATACGTCACTATATTTAGTGTAAAGATAATCAATTAGATATTGAGCATTTAGGCCCTCTCCAGTAACATCTTTCAATATTTCAAGTGGTTTTTTCATTTTTCCGTAGCGATGAATTTTTTCATTAAGCCATTCTTTTATAGGCAGTAATTGTCCTTGTTCTAATAAATTATCGAATTCAGGAAGGTCTTTTTGCATTACCTGTTTTAGTTGCGCTGCATACATATAACCAAGTGCATAGGAAGGGAAATAACCAAAGCTTCCTCCGGCCCAATGTACATCTTGAAGAACCCCTTCCCCATCATTTTCAGGAACCACTCCTAAATAGGACTGATATTTCTCATTCCAAATCTTTGGTAAATCCTTCACTTGTATATCACCATCAAATAAACCTTTCTCTATTTCATAACGAATCATGATATGTAGCGGATAGGTTAGTTCATCTGCTTCAATTCTAATTAAAGAAGGCTTCGATTCATTGATCGCACGATAAAAATCTTCGACAGAAACTTGATCAAACTGACCGTTTGTATGGGATTTTAGTGTTTCATAATTATGTTTCCAGAAGGATAAATTTCTTCCGACAAAATTCTCATAAAATAGTGATTGAGATTCATGAATTCCCATCGAAGTTCCCGAACATAAAGGAGTTCCGATTAAATCTTTGGAAATATTTTGTTCATATAAAGCGTGACCAACTTCATGAATTGTTCCAAATACAGCTACTCTAAAGTCTGACTCATCATATTTCGTCGTTATACGAACATCACCCGGATTGATCCCTGTAGCAAATGGATGAACGGTTTGATCTAAACGTCCAGCATCAAAGTCATATCCTACTTGCTTCAACACTTCCAAACTAAATGCTTCTTGATCTTCTTTCGAAAATCGCTCATATAAGAACTCTGTAGATGGTTTATGACTTGATTCTGCAATTTTATGTACTAAAGGCACTATTTTCTCTCTCACATTAGAAAAGACTTCATCCAATATAGCGACTGTCATACCAGGCTCATACATATCTAATAAAACATCATATTTATTGTTTGTATGTCCCCAATACTCGATAAATTTCTTGTTCATTTCTACTAGTTTTTCTAAATACGGCTGAAAAAGTGCAAAGTCTGCTTTCTCCTTCGCTTCTTCCCAAACACTTTCTGCTTTTGATTGAAGCATAACATATTCCTTGTATTCTTGAGCTGGAATTTTTTTATTGCGATCAAAATCCTTTTTCATTTCTTCTACTGTCTTTCTTGTAATCGGGGATAATTCCTCTTGAACGATCTCTTCAGATAGAACAGTAAGATAGGATTCTAATTGTTCAGAAGTTGATAATTCGAATAATTCAGAAGATAACACTCCGATTACTTCTGTTCGTTGATTGACTCCCTTTTTTGGAGCACCTGTACGTAAATCCCAATAAATTAGAGCGAGCGCTTCATTGTATGCTCCTATCTTCTTCACATACTCCAAAAATTTTGTTTCCATCTCTTTTATATTAATAGACAATATACTCTCCTCTTTTCCATTTTAGTATTCTTTTATCATAACATACCTGTTGGAAAACTAGATATATTATGATATTGGAGTAAGTAAAAAAAATGTACTCGCTTATTTTGAAAAAAATGCCTCATTCGTTCATTCTGAGCTGCAACAAGCAACTATGTGTCCTATTTTTAAGACACACTAATAGAATGACTAATGAGACATTTATGATTAATTGCTTAATTTGGTGTTACAGGCAATGCCTTTAATACAGCATTTTGTACGAACTCTGTTTCATCGCTATCCATACATAAATGAATGGAGCCCTTATCTTCATGTGTACGTATTAAACGACCAATGCCTTGACGTAGTCTTAAAATCATATAAGGTAAATCCACTTCTAAAAATGGATTTCCGACATTTTCTCGTTTACTTTTATACACTGGATCATTTGGAGGAAATGGCAAGGAATAGATAAACACATTTTCTAGAGATCTACCTGGCACATCTAACCCTTCCCATAAATTCACAGCACAAAGGATGGATTCTTCCTCATTTTGGAAGTTAGAAACAAGCGTACTGATTTCTCTTTCTCCTTCGAAATAGATTGGAAGCGAAAAGTCCTTTGGTAGATTTTCCTTAAAACTAGCCAAATCTTCTTTGCTATTAAAAAGAACCAATGAGCGTCCCTCTGCTTTTATCAACTCTTCATAACAATATTCCTGTTTTTCCATATTCATTTCTTTCTCAAATGACTTAATATGAACATTCATCTGCTCATCGTAATCAAATGGAGAATCAACAGAAAAAGAAAGATAATCAGATGCTCCGATACTTCTGGCCATATATTCAAATGATTTGTTTTCAGACAATGTTGCAGATGAAAAAATAATTGGTTTTTGTTGGCTAAATACATCCTCTTGCATAATGTCTTGAACAAGTCTTGGCATAATTACAAGCGTTCTTTCCCCATTCATTTCTTCAAACCATGTAATTCCATTCATTTCCTTCAAAAATAAGCTTAAAGAATGAGATATCTGTTCTAAATACTCCTCAACAACTTTTAAGTCATACTCATTAATAACATACATTTCGCTTTCGAACACAAGCTCTTCCTCTAATTCCGAAATATATCCTGCTAATTTTCTTCCTGCTCGCATTACATTGTCTGTTTTTTTAATTTCTTGTTTTTCAGAGCCTTCTGCTTTAAAGGAAGCATCTGTTAACTCTCTAAAAAACTGCTCATTCTGATAGATTGTTTCTTCAATAATATTTAATGTTTTTTCACGCACATCATTTGCCATCAATCTAGTTAATAGATTTTCCAAATTTTGTTCTGTTAAACGATAGGTTAACGCATTTTGTGCTGCATATTCTAGTAAGTGACCTTCATCAAAAACTACGCACGCACTATCAGGCAGTAATGGAAGCTGCCCTTCTCTTTTTCTCGATTCTTTTGTCCAAATATGTTCCATATAAAAATCATGGGAACATATGATTAAATCCTTGGCATTACGATAATAATCCCTGTGTAATGTCTGTCCACAACGGTGGCGTTTATCACATGTAAAACAATCTTGCATGGAATCCCATGCCACACCTTCCCAATCCTTATCATTTAGATCTGGGTAATCCTTTCTATCCCCATAAGGAGCAAAGGATTGCATAGAACCTGTTCCGTGAACGAATTCAGGAAGACTGTCATAAATAGAATTATAAGTATCTTCAAAAGTGATTTTTTGATCCAATTTTGTTAAGCATAAATACTGGTTGCGGGATTTTGCCAATCGCACATCAATATTTAATCCAAGAGCTTGCTCTAGCTTGGCAATATCGCCTTCTTTTTTCACAAGCTGTTCGATTAATGTTTCATCTGAACAAGCAATAATTGCAGGCTTGTTTACATATCGAGCATAACAAATGCTGTATAATAAATAGACAAATGTTTTTCCAGTACCGACACCTGCTTCTGCAAAAATCGTTTTTTTATCTTTAAATGCTTTTTCTAATTGATAAGCCATATAAACCTGTTCATCACGTAATTCATATCCTGCTTCTGGAAGAATGTCATAAAAGACGTCACCAATCCATTCTCCCAATTTTTCATAAAATGATTCTGTTTTTGCTACTTCAAATGGCATGCTATTTTGCATGATACCCCTCCGACTTTACGAATTGACTTCCTTTTTTCTCTCTTTGCTATATATAAAATTATCCTTATTTATTTCATAACGAATCCTTATCATAGACAATTTATAACTAATATTCAAGTGAAAAGAGGGTTGCCTTAAAATAATTTGGCACCCTCTCAAACATTTATGGCATTTTTAATTTGTTCTAAAGTAAAAAAATCAGAAAAGAAGAACCTTCAGAGCACCATTTCTCCTTCAGCCCCTATCTCTAGACAAGGAATAAGACATTGCTTGCTGAACTATTTGTTGGGCGTTAGACAGCTTTTGAATCACGCTTTCGTCTGCAACTCCTTCTCCAGCCATAAGATCGATAGAAGAATTCAATGCATCCATAATTTTTGTATAGTCTACTGTATTATCGTTCATAAATATTCCCTCCAGAAAAATGCGTATAGAATAAATATATACGGATACAAAAAAAATATACTCATCGAATACAGTTAATCTGTTAAAGGAATTTTAATTTGTTAATCTCTTTTTCGCTTTCCCCAATACTGGTAATAATCTGTTCTGATGAAACCATTGAATAGTTTACGTTTCTTTGTTGCTTTTCTGCCGTAGTGTGTTTCAAACGCTTCATCACTTGTTAGCATATAAATAGACCATGTTTCAAGTGGAGCAAAAGCCTGTCCCATTTCTTGATACATTTTTTGAACAGATGGCTTATCCCCTAATCGTTCTCCATACGGCGGATTCCCCACAATAACACCATTTTCTTTCATTGTGGTAAAGTCTTTTACTTGCATTTGTTTAAAAGTAATTAAATCTCCTAGTCCTGCCTCAAATGCATTTTCTTGAGCTATTTTAATCATGCGATGATCAATATCTGATCCAAAGATTTCAAGTGGCTGGTCATATTTGGCAGTATCCTCTGCCTCTGTACGGACATCCTCCCATACTTTAGCTGGCATCCAATCCCAACTTTCTGAAATAAAGTCACGATTAAAACCTGGTGCGATATTTTGTCCAATTAAAGCAGCTTCAATAGGAATCGTTCCAGATCCACAAAAAGGGTCTACGAATGGTCGATCTGCTGTCCAATTTGTTAGTGAAATTAAAGCTGCAGCTAGGGTTTCTTTTAGTGGTGCTTCCCCTTGATCAGCTCGATAACCTCGTTTATGAAGACCTTGACCTGAAGTATCCATTGTTAATGTAACAATATCCTTAAGGATTGCTACTTCTATTTTAAATAAAGCTCCGTTTTCCTCTAGCCAGCCAGTTTTTTTATAATGTGAGCTTATACGATTAACGATAGCCTTTTTAACGATTGCTTGACAATCCGATACACTGAAAAGTTTTGATTTTACTGATTTACCTGAAACAGGGAATTGAGCATGAACAGGTAAATAATCCTCCCAACGAATCGCTTTCGTCTTTTCAAAAAGTTCATCAAATGTAGTTGCCTTAAATTCGGCCACTTTAATTTTTACACGATCTGCTGTACGAAGCCACATATTTGCTCTTGCAATTGCGGTTTCATCGCCTTTAAATAATACTTTCCCATTATCTACTGTACATTCATACCCTAACTCTCGTACTTCTTTCGCAACTACTGCTTCAAGCCCCATAGCAGCTGTTGCTATTAATTCAAAGTTTCGCATATTATCTCCTTCATTTCACTATAATTTCATCTTATGTATGTTGTTTATTTTTACTTTTATTTTGATACAAGAAATAGTCCATATAAAAAGGATGACCAGATTAAATGCATGACATACTGTTTTAAGCCAAAACGCTAACAGTTTATCAGACACTAATCTCCGTGTCACCCTTGTGATTTTATCTTCATTCTCATCATTAATCAACATAAACGCTTTATAAGCCATGTTCTGTTCCTCTGTACTCATACGACTTTAACATCTCGTACAAAGGCGGTAATCATCTATCTACAGAAATATAATTTCTGTCCTTCTCATCCGTTCATTTCCTCAGAGAAAGTTCCCCTACCATAATTTGGGTTTCTCGCTCGCGGGGTTTACCTCGTTCCACCCTTGTCATTTCTGACAAGGCTACGTCACTGTGGCACTTTCAAGGTATTCATGCCATATCCTAAGACTTAGGCATTTTCCCTGCCGTCAACATAAATATGCTGCCCTAGCTTATTTTTTAACTAGGCACGAACACTACAAGCATCGCAGCCTGTGCGAGCATGGACTTTCCTCTACAAACTAAGTTTGCAGCGATTACCAAAGCGTTTTATTGATACAATAGCTATTATAGTGGTTTTACCAAAGCATTGCAATGGTTATTATAGGTAATTCTTAATCTATTATGCAGCATGACCTGCATTTAGTAAATGTAACTCAATCGTAAAGCTTACTACCAAACACATGCTTTTCTAAATTAGATAATCTTTTTAAAATATCAAAGTTAGTTGTGCCTGCTGTAGTTGGAGGTGGTTGTCTGCGACTAGCATCCTCCACTTGCTTTTTTAAGCGTAAATTTTCTTGTTGAAGCTCTTCAATTTCTTGATGTAATGTTTCATAATCTTTAATAATTAAATCTAAAAACTTATCTACTTCTTCCGGCTTATATCCTCTTACACTAGTTTTGAACTCTTTTTCCAAAATATCTTTTGCTGTTAATTTCATTTTATCTGATAGCATTTATCGCTCACCTCAGTCGATTACCATTTATCTCAATATTTTTTCAAAAATACGCCATTTTGTCAATTAATTCTACTAATACTCTTCATTAAATCTTACTTCTTCCACAATATCTTGTAAATCTGAAAACTGGATTTTACGAATTTCAAAGGTGTTTTTTTCCTGATACATTTTAGCCAATTCGTACAAATATTTGGGACTACCAGGGTTCTCCTCATCATAAAACAGAAGAAGAGCATCACTTTTTTTCAGTAAAAATACATTCTTATCTCTTAATTGCTGTGGATTTTCATATGCTTTCTTGGATACTGAATCAACGAAATCAGCCTGAATCATAATTTCTTCATACCATTCTTTATTTATTTCTTTCCAATTTTGTTCCTGTCCAAGAAATGGAGTAATAATTCCTAGTTTTAAATCAGGATATTCTTCCATTTGCAAATCATAAACAACTTCAGCAGCCCAGAGCTCTGTACCAAGTTGACCACTAATTAATACCCATTCAAGTCCTTCTTCCAGCATTATTTGCAGGTTTTTCCTAATTGCTAATTTTATGTATTCTACAGCTAGTTCGTCTCGTTTAAATATTCCTATCTCAAAAGGCTTATAGCCAGAAATGACGGCTATTTTCATAATTGTATAAGTAACTCCTTCGTATTAACCATTATTACTTTAAAATATATCATAAATAGTTTTTCCCATAAAGAATTTATACCTCCTAAAAGAAGAAGAACACCGTTTTTAGCTCTGCTTCTTTGCTTGCTGATTTCATTATATGTTAAGTATTCGATAAAATGATCGAAAATAATCGTGATGAAAAAAGGATTTTTCCAGGCAATGTTATCTTTTTTCTCCCCTACTGATATTTACGGGAATCATTCTTTTCTTTTTGACTAATAATCTTCCCACCTTCCTTCCGCCACTACTCCTAGTAAAAAGTAAGTTTAAGTGTGGGTTTTAAAATAACTTTTCTATAAATAGAAACAAGGATCTCAAACAAAGATCCTTGTTTTAGCTTACTTATCTTTTTCTAAATGGGAATCCACCAGGCATACCAGTTTGAGCTGGGAACATTTGACCAGTTGCTGTAAATGGTGTTCCTCCAGTTGTTGGCATAGCTGGAGTTGCTGGTGCCATTGGTGCCATTGGAGCTGAACCCATATTAGCTTGAGTATTAGTTACCACATTCTCAACAGATTGAGTGTGTGGGAAGAAATGTTGATGCTCATAGTTCACATGGTTTACAGTAGTAGTATGTGTTGGATGAATATGTGGCACAATATTATTAGAAAAAGTGTTATTCACACAACATTTTGTCGGATGTACTACTGCAGGTAAAATGTTATTTGGTTTACAATGCATAAGAAAATCTCCTCTCAAAAATTAGTTATCTTACACTAACAATTTATGTAGAAAGGGATAATCTTGTACTAATACAAACACCTATTTTGCCGAGAGAATTTTTTACTGCATCATTAATCACCATAATTCCCAATATTATTTGAGTCATTATAATTTTATAAAAGGGCATAGAAGCTGTCTTTTAGTGTTGTAAATAAGATGATGGTTAAACAAATAAGAACAAAAAACATACACATAACCACTTTATACAAGTTCGTTCACTCCAAATTAGTATTTCATCTATGCTAATTTGTATTTTCTATAAAATTATATTGTTGTTAAATTACTAAAATATATTTCATAGAAAAAAGTTTTTAGTATAAATGAACCAATTACTATTTTAATAGGGAACGGGCGTACAAACAACTAGGTTATTGATGGAATAACTGATTTCTATTATTCATTTGCAGTTTTCTTTCTAAGCGTTCACTTCTTTTTTGAAGTTCAAACATCATTTTATCTAGCTTATCTTTGTGTTTTACTATTTGCTCTGCTGTTTGGGTATAGTTTAATGCCAGTTGATAGTTTTTCTCTTTATGTTCTGCCATTTTAGCAAGTTCTATTAGTGATTGTAAAACCATTGCAACTTTTGTTTCTTGTGTATATGTTTGAACAATTTTTCTCCAAAGCTCGGCAGCATCCTCTAATCTTTTCTCTCTTTTATATTCTTTTGCTAATAAAAAGGCTGCCTCTAAAACTTCTTCTTTATTTTGCTCTTGAATACTCAGTAAATTTTGTTTGGCAATATCAGTCTGGCCAATTACGGCATACCATTTTCCTACTTCTAACGTTTCTTTGGCACTAATGTTATAATCTCTTCTTAACAATTGATAGCTTAAATGGGTATATAAAGTAATAAGAGAAAGGATATCTATTTCATTATGCTTTAAAATACCAAGCATTCCTTCAGGATTCTTTCGTTCAACAAAGTCAAAATAAATCATGGGGGCAAGAAATCCGGGAATATCATCCTGCCGCTTTACTCCAAGGATTTCTTCCTCCACGATAGACAGCTTTGTTCTATCTAAACGATGTTTCCACATCCGCCTTGCCCCGTGATACAAATCAAAATGACCGAATTCAGGGAGCTTTGGTACATGCTCCTTTATTAGCGTATGTCTTGTTTTTACTTGTGGCCAATCAAAAGCTTTTCCATTATATGTTACGAGAGTTGTATAGTCTACATTCTCTAAAAAACTATTAAATAAAGGCACTTCTGCTCCTGGATGTGGCAATATATGCTGTTTTAGAACTATTTCATTTTCTCGTAATTGTGCATACCCAAGAATAAATATAGTATTTCCCGTACCGCCTCCAAGGCCAGTTGTCTCCGTGTCAAAGAAGAACAGCTCCTTTGCCTGATGCCCTTTTGCTGAAAGAGGATGGTCGTAATTGACATTATTCCATTCGTCCACAATGTGACAAAACTCCCGAAATGTATAATTCCCATGTGTATAGTCCAGAGGATAGCTTACTTCACGAATTAAACAATAGTCTTGATCTAGCCAATAAGGATAGACATTTTCTTGCTCCCACTGCTGGATAAATGGAATATTCTTTCCCTTTATCTCGATATTTTTAACAGGAGTAGTCTGTTCTTCTTTTTTTATATGAGACTTCATTCTACTTAACTTATTTTTAATCGACATATTATTCCCCTTAAATAGAAAAATTACTTTCTTCCAAGAGCGAAAGGATTCTAATTACATCCCTTTTACTGTTATTTGAATGGCTCTCTGTTCCTATACAAGAAGGACAGCCGTATTCACAAGCACAATTTTTCACCATTTTTTTTGCTTCCTTTAATACTGATGGCATTTCTTCATATATTTTTTTACTTAAGCCGATTCCACCAGGATATTGATCATAAAAGAAGATTGTTGCTTTTTCATTATGCTCTGCTTTTACTTGTGGAACTACATGTAAGTCAGATGGATCTGCCATAACAAGAAGCGGTGCTATATGTTTTAATGCATGAGCAGCACCAATTAGGCCTTGTTCGGTTTGTTCTTGATCCCATGCTAATTTTTCTTGTGGAAAAGAAAGCCATGCCGCATTTGTATGAAGCTCTTCTTCAGGCAGAGTAATGGGACCAGAACCTATATTTTCATGTGTTTCAAATTTTATTTTTTTAAAAATTGTACTCATCGCTATAATACTAACATCGCCAAAGCCTGTTTCTGCTTCAGAATAATCGGTTCGATTATCTTCTTCCAAAACCTTTAAAGAGACCGCTAAATTGGCATCTGTATAATAATCGACACTGACTTCACGAACATATGCTTTTTTCTCTTCCCAATCAAGTTTCTCCACTTGATATTGAATCCCTTGATGCATATAAATAGCTTCTTCATGTAATAGAGTCATCGCAGAAAAGCGATCACTTTCTCCAATCACTCTGCTTTTACTACGATCAGAAATGTCAATAATGACTATATTTTCTTGTGATGCAGAACGAAGACTTATATTATGTGCTGGAAAAGAATCATTCATCCAATACCATTTATCTCCATTTTGAAAGAGGATTCGTTCAGTTGTTAAAAACTCGAGTATTTCTGTTATTTCACAATTTCCAAATGTTTCTCCTTCTTTAAACGGAAGCTCGTAAGCCGCACATTTCATATGATCAATTAGGATAATTAAATTATCAGGATTTATCCTCGCTGTTTCTGGATTTCTACTAAAGAAATAGTCAGGATTAGCAACCATATACTGATCAAGGGGACTAGAGCTTGCTACCATAATCACAAGTGATTCATCATGTCTACGCCCAGCTCGTCCCGCCTGTTGCCATGAACTGGCAATCGTACCAGGGTACCCTGTCATCACACAAGCTTGAAGTTGTCCAATGTCTACACCTAATTCTAATGCATTAGTACTAACAACTCCGTATATATTTCCATGTCTTAAACCTTGCTCAATATCCCTTCTTTCCGTTGGTAAATATCCGCCACGATAGCCACGAATAGATTTTGATCCAAGCTGATACTTAACTAGTTCCTGTAAATAAGTTAGTAGTATCTCAACTCGTACTCGACTTTTGGCAAAGACGATTGTTTGAATTTTATTTTTCAGCAATTCTCCTGCTATCTGCCTTACTTCTAAAGTCGCGCTTCTCCTGATGTTTAAAGGAATATTCACAATGGGAGGATTATAAAAGACGAAATGTTTCTTGCCGCTTGGAGCACCATTATTGTTAATTAGCTTAACACGCTGTTCTGTTAAATTTTCTGCCAATTCCTTTGGATTCGCAATGGTTGCAGATGTACATACAAAGACAGGATTACTGCCATAGAAGGCACAAATCCGCTTTAATCTTCTCATGACATTCGCAACATGACTTCCGAAAACGCCTCTATAAATATGCAATTCATCAATAATGACATATTTTAAGTTTTCAAATAAAGATACCCATTTTGTGTGATGTGGCAAAATAGCTGAGTGAAGCATGTCCGGATTTGTGATGACGATATGCCCTGCCTTGCGAACCTTCTGTCTAATCGAAGCAGGAGTATCTCCGTCATATGTATAGCTATTTATTTGTAATTCAGCACTTTCAATTAGCTCATTCAATTCACTTTTCTGGTCCTGTGCAAGTGCTTTTGTTGGGAACATATACAAAGCTCTTGCATTTTTATTTTCAGCAATGGACTGGATAACAGGAAGGTTATAGCAAAGAGTCTTTCCTGATGCAGTCGGCGTGACAGCAACTACACTATCCCCTTCCCGAATCGCCTGATAGGAGGAGGATTGATGTGTATATAATCGTGTAATGCCCCGCTTTTGCAATGCATCTTTTAAATTAGGTAATAAATCTTCTGGTAGCGGGGCTGTTACAGCTTCTTTCGGTTCGATTGTATGCCAATAGGAAATTTTTTCTTTATAGTCTTCCTTTGTTTTTAATTCTTTCATAATATCTTGAAGGTTTTTACGTACGTTCATTTTGATTCACCTCTATAACCTCCATTCTATCGAATAGACGTTCGATTTAAAAGAGATTTTCAAAGAAAAAAATAACCATTATTTGTTAGTTCTCTTTAACAAATGAGTGGATTGCTTTTGCTAAGTCATTTGGAGCTTCCTGCATACTCATATGTCCAGTTTCTAATCTAACTTCAAAAATATTCGAGCTTGATGCAGAAGCTACTTGATTCACTGAAACCACTTTATCTTTTGTTCCCTTTACCAATAAAATAGGCAAGTTAGCTTCATCCACAACATCATTTCTATCTGGTCTATTTCTCATAGCTGCCTGTGTTTCCATAGCAGCTAGTGCATTAGTGCCATAACCAATTGTTTTTGCCTTTTCTACTTCGTTCGTTAACTTAACAAGGGATTCGTCTGCAAATAAATTAGGAACTAGACCATTCACAAACTCTATAATGCCGAGGTCTTGAATTTTTTGAATGGCGTTTAGCCTACCTGCCTTTCCCTCTTCTGTATCAGGATATGCGGTTGAATGAATTAAGCCAAATCCCTTTAAGCTTTCTATAAAAAGATCTGCAAAAGCCAATGTCACATAACCGCCTAGTGAATGTCCAAACATATATATTTTTTCAATCCCTAATCTCGCTAATAACTCCTTAATATCCTTCGCTAAATCTTCTATTTGAAAGGGTTCTCCACTAAAGCTTGAAGTTCCATGTCCCCGTAGATTGACTGCTAATACATGATATTTATCTGCAAGTAATGGAATAATATACTCCCAGTAATCAGTACTTCCACAAAATCCATGAATGAGTACAATGGTTTCCCCTTCTCCTTTTTCTATATAAGAAAGCTCTTCCTTACCAACTTTTATAGTATTCATTTTTACTAACTTCCTTTCTTCCGCTTTTCATTTAATATAGCACTTTTTATAAAAACAGATAAAGTAAAACGTCATTAAAAGCGGTTCATTTGTTGAGCTATTCAAACATTTTCATAAACATGATCTCCTCACCTACTTAAGCCAGATGAGAGAAAAATATTGGATATATCAAAACTCTTCTTGGCATCCTTTTTTCTATTTCTAATTAAAAATGGCAGGGGGACGAAACACCAATTGTATGTATTAGGCATAGTATAAGTAGAAAAAGGCCTATTCAATTGCAGTTTTCTCCCTGAATAGAAAAAGGAAGAAAACATTTATCAACTTATGTTCATGTTTTATGTAAGGAGTGATTTAAAATGTCTTCCAATTTTCCAATTGACCCGAATAAAAAGGAGAAAAATCCTCAAGTTTTAAATGGATTTATGCGTTCGATGAATCAATTTTTCCAAGAAAAGCCAGTGAAAAACTTTCTACAACAAATGGATGAGTTTTTTAGCAATCCATTTCCAAACATGGCTTTTCCCGTTAGTGTGAATGAAACAGAAAGTGCAACAATTATCAAAGCAGAACTTCCAGGAATCAACAAAGAACAAATACAATTAGATATCTTTGACCATCATTTAACTATAAGTGTAAACCATCAGGATATCATTACAGAAGAAAATACGAAAACGAAAACATTTCATACAAGTCAGACGTTTAAAAAAAGCAGCAGAACTATTGCGTTTCCTCACCCTATTGATGAAAAAAAAGTCAAAGCATCCTATCAAAATGGCTTGCTTATCATTAAAATACCGAAACAAAAAGGGAAAAAAATAATGATTGAAGACCAAAGTTCCTAAACCAGATAGAGTAAAAAATTATAATCTGCACATATTAATAGTGGATGCTAAAAGAAGCACACTCTCCTTCCTGAACGCAAGAAGGAGAGGTTCCTTTTCATCCAAAAATTTCTTCTAATCTTACTTCCTGAGGTGATAAGATGAGTTATAAAGATCAATTAGATTCTCATTCTGCGCTTTTTCATCACAATTGGACGAGACCAAAACGTTCTAAGTCCCAAGTAAATGGGCATACACAAATGTCTCAAAACAATATCATTCTAAGAAGTAATGCAAAAGCACACCGCTGGTAAGTAGAGAAAAAGAAATGGAGGCTGTCGATTGACAGCCTCCTTGTTCAATTCTGCTTATACTTTAAAGATTCCGCCGACGCCCTTTACTAAACCCGTAACCTGATTCATCGCGTTCATCATCATTCCAGCAGTATCCATCATCTTATTAAAATCTAATGAACCGTCTTGTGATTTAAAAGAATTCATAATACTTTTCACATTCCCTTGTTTTTTGGGGATAAATGATTGCTTTGGATATGGATTCATAAAGCTTGGATTTTGATTCATATAATTTTGCGAGTAATGGTTCATTTCCGTGTTATCCATATAGTGCAATGGATTTTGGAAAATGTCTTGGGTGCTGCTCTTGTATGCATTTTGCGGGTGATAAAAACTCGGTTGGTTGTTTGGATAATTAGGTTGCATTGGCATATGAAAGTAGTTTTGTCCATTCGCCCCTGCCCCATTCCATTGCCCTTGGTCCATGTTCATATAAGGATAATAATATTGTCTGTTATCGGTTTGTGAATATGGCGTCGTATAAGCGTTCAGATAAGGTACATTTCTTCTTTGTGGATTAGATGCTCTATACATGAAAATCTATCCTCCCAAGTTAAAGGTATCCTTCTCTACTATATGATGATTTCGCCTATCTCGTGCATTCATTATCAAAAAACAACTGACTAAATGGCATAGACGAATTACCCTACCTTTAAATAAACGAAAAAAAAGAGAATTTTCATCTCCTTTTGACATTCCCCTATTGTTTTTCCGCTGTTAGCGCATCCAGCAATGTTTGTAATATATACTTTACAGATTTTGCCGAATCAAGAAACCGTTTCTTGCTCGTTTGCGTAAAAAATGCTTGAATCGAAATTATTTCAATATGATCAGACGCTGTATTAATTTGAATGGAACTTAAATAATCAGGCTTTGCTTCGCTGACCCATGCTTTAGCCATTTCCTTCCATTCATCATTAATCTCTTTAATTTGATTCGCAAACGGACGAACGACTTTATAAAAATCCTCATTTACTCCCGATTCCTTCACTTTGTAAAACGTCTCAACTGAATATTCGACTGCCTCTAAAAGTTTCTTTGTATAATCCATCAACTGATGATTTTCGGTCAATTTTGCCACTCCATTTACCTAATGTCGTTAATCCATTTATTTTAACGATTTATTTTGCTAAGTTCAAGTAAAGTGGCATTTTTCTTGCATAAGGAGAAAGGTCAGTAGGATTGCAGACTTTGCTTGCTGAAATATTTTCCCTAAGTGTATCCATTACATTTTCAAGTTCATTTAAAGAAGTGATATGCTCCTCAATAAGTTGCATATTTTGATTTCCCGATTTAAAAAGTGTCTCATCTAATGCATCTAACTCTTCTTGGATTTCTTCTAACATATTCAATAACTTTTCTTTTGTATAAGCAATTTCCATGCAAATCCCTCCAAGCTATTTTGATATATAATCTTTTCTTTTTTTTTATGAACTATCCTCCCTAAGTGACAAAACTAGAAGAGATTCGGCAAAGAAAGTAGATTTTCTTATTCCTCGTTTAAAATTCGACAAAGTAGAAAGATGGACTAGAACCACTTATTTTTTTGGCGAATTAGTTCATGTAACTGCTCTTGTTTATTAAAGTACCAATCCGTTATTAAGAATGGTTCTTTATTATCACCACTTACTCGCCATTTATGCTTAATTTTCTTTTTATACCAATCACCTCTCTCACTATCACGATGATTGACTATTGGAAAAACAGCTCGCAATATTGGTGTTGTATTGGTCATTTTGGGGTATATATATTTTTCATAATCCTTTCTCGACCCAGTATGTTCTCTTTTTCTTGCAAAATCATAGAAGTCTTGATATAAATTATTTTTAAATAATAGGTTTGCTAATGTATTTCCTAACCTAATTCTCTCATCAAGGGAAGTAAAGTTCGCAACGCTAGCTCCGTATAGGTTCCCATATAATGTTGGAAAAAGTACAGCATTAAAATGTAGTAAATCTTGAAAAAGATAGGGAAGATAATGAAAAATATGATGCTTAATTCTTTCATTTTTAATTACAGGCTTCTGAATAACATTTTGTTCATTAATAATCAAACTGTTCATTAACCTTTTCTTATCCCTATTCTTCCAGAATTCCAGCCATTCTTGTTCCATAAAAGAAGAAACCTGAAAAACTTTTAATAAATGAAACATTGGAGCGTTTATTTTCGTCGAATATTCATAGAGTAATAATTGGGGGTATGCATCTTTAAAAATAAGCCAATTTGCTTTCTCATAGGTTAGGTAAATTTGCTGCCTTTTTTTTTGACTAACTAATTGCGGCAGCCAGAGCCCATTTAAGTCACACATATTCCAGCCGGCATTGCGCGAAACTTGACTGGCAAGAAAAGCCCATTGTATTTCTTGATTTTTGGTATAATAACGAAGATAGGCATTTGTTCTTGAAATATTGTCTAAGTTGCACTTATCAGTAATTAGCCTTATTCTAGTTATAAGTTTTTCTTCTTCTATTGGAGAAAAATACGAATTTATACCTATCAAAATGTTCACCTCTTATGAACGCTTTATGGTATTATTGTTTGTTGATTGCAATAAGTTATACTTTGAAAGGATCTTTGTGAGGTGAAAAAATGAAGATTCATTACCCAAATGGAAAAAGATATTCTCCGCTAAAAAACGAGATTATTAAATCACAAAAAAAAATTAGTTATAGTAACAGGGGAATGACTTTAGAGGATGATTTGAATGAAACAAATAAATATTATTTAGAATTTGGGAAGGCAGTTATACATAAAAAGCCGACACCTGTTCAAATCGTTCAGGTTGATTATCCAAAAAGAAGTGCAGCAGTCATAAATTATAGGTACAGTATAGGGCTAAATTATATTATTCAATAAAAAAATATTTATAAACGTTGATATAACAATGAATATAGCCACAAGAGTATTTCACCCCTTTATTAAATAAAGGGGTGTTTTAAATTTATTTAAAATGATACTATTAAATCATAATTACTTTACAGACTCTGTATAGACTCTAAGTAGACTCTACTACAACTACAACATTTTAGTATTTTTTTTGTAGTAGTGTTGTTGTAGAGAAGTATTAAAAAAGTGACCTTTTTTGAAAGCATAAAAATGGGGTGAAAATGTTGAATAATTTTCTGACTGTAAAACAAGCTGCCAAGTATTTAAACAAAAGTGAAGAAACAATTAGGCGTTATCTACGTAAAGGAGATTTCCCAAATGCAAAAAAAGAATCCGATACACAAGGATGGAGAATACCTATAGATGATTTGAAAAAGATTCCTTCAAAGGAAAAAAGTACAAATTTTCAATACCCTAATGATTACTCAGCAGGTACAAGTCATGAAAAAGTTAGTGAGACAGTTGCTTTAGCTTATAAAGCTGTTACTTTAACTGACCCTTCTGAAGAATTGGTTGGGATTTTATCACATATTGGTATTCATAGAACACTTGAAATATTATTAATTATGCAACTCTCACCTACAAAAGTTAAGAATCCTCCTGCATTTATTAAAAAAGCAATAAGCAAAGGTTGGACCACTGATACCGTACCCATTAAGCAAAATAGAAATGTGGCAAGAATTCAATCCGTTCCACAATCCCAACCGGAAAGGAAGATTCCTTTTTATAATTGGTTAGAAGACTAATTATATAGCACAAAAAATCAATATGCCCGGAGGAAAAAGATGAAGAACATATCAATGAATGAACTATCCAATGTCGAGTTTGTATGCAGGAAAGTAATTGTAAAAGACAAGATAGTAAATACAGTTTCGGAAAGGGAAACTGTACTTATCTGTATAAAAAGAAAAGATACTTCCTTATTACTGCCTCATCCCCTTTCTTACTTTATTTTACAAGAATTTGAGTATAAAGATGGCTCTGTTAATACATATCTTGCGTTTGCACGAACTGTATGTAGATTTATGAACTTTGTAATTTCAAGGATTCAAAAAGGTGTAGAAGACTATCAATTCCTTAGAGAAAAAGGAATATATGGTTTAAAAAGGTTTCATGGGGTTGAATTTTTGAATCATAAAACTTCTGAAAAAAGGAAAAGAAATACAGTAAAAGACTACGATTATCATTTAAGCAGGTTCTTTGTTTTCCTTCTAAAAAAAGGATGGTTAGATGAAAAGTTTACCTATCAAACAAATGAAAACAATAATGTAACTACAATATTTAATGATGTAAATGGATTAACAAGGTATATACCTAGTAAAATTGAGACGGGTGTTATTCGAAAGGCCCATAAACTAAAAGATTTCGGTAAAAATAGATTTAGTTTAGTACCACTTTTTGTGCAAACTGCTACTGAGGTAGCTCCTGACATTGCTCTTGGCATTTGCTTTGAATTTTTTGGTGGCCTTCGTAGAGGTGAAGTTGTCAATATTACCAGAGCAAACATTCACGAAAAGCCAAGAAAATCATTAGTTATCGATATCCGAGATAACCGAAAAAAATTATTTTCAAGATTAAAAGATACGAGTAACGAATACCCTAAACGATTAAGATATTTAGATCCATCATTGGCAAGGCAACAGATATACACGAATGAATTGGTTTGGAGAGTATATTATCAACACTTAAAACAAATGGACATAGATTTAAAAAATGGTAAGTTAAATACATATAAAATGTTTCAGCCTTTATTTTACGACTCCTATGGACAACCAATGTCAGCTAAAGTTTTTGAAAAAAGATTTAAAGAAGTTAAAAAAGCCTTCTTAGAAAAGATTAAAATGCATGAGGATTACCTCTTGTTCAAAGAAAGTAGTTGGAGTACGCACATTGGGCGAGGTTGCTTCACTAATTTATTAATGGATTTAGGTTTTTCCGTTACACAAATAGCAATAGCAAGAGGCGATACAAATATAGATTCAGCAATGGAATATGTAGATTCAAAACTTTCCCACGAAGCAACAAAAACAGCTATGAACTTACTGAATAATTTATCACACGAACAATATGGTATTTTTGATAAAGATATGTTAAAGGAAATTAAAGCAAGAGGGAGAATTTATGGAGAATCGAGAGTTGAAATTGAATACTATTAAAAATATAAGTACATCTATAATTGAAAAAGATTACATAAATATCGGTCAAATGGCACGGTCTCTTGGCTATAAAAAACATCCAGAGCAGAAGCAAATTGAAGAAATAATAGATTTTTGCCAACAAAATAATATTGAGGTTATTCAAACTGAAACTTTTATTAATAGAAATAAACTATTCTTTAAGTCTTCTGACGTTGACACCTTTCTTGAAAAATACATATCAGCTGATTCACTAGTAAAGACGTATGGTATTACCTACAGAGAATTATATAAGATTCGAAACTATGGTCTTTATAAGAATATGGAAACTATTAAAATTGGCAGAAAGATTTTTCATCCAAGACAAGAAATAATAGATGCCATAGAAATCCGAAAAAATTTAGAAACTGATAATTTTTTTAGCTCAGATGAAGTAAGAGAAAGACTTGGGATTGCAGATTCACACCTTTTATCTACATTGAGAGATGAAGAAGGACTACAATATTATTCGTTTGGTCATGGCCGATATCACAGAAAATATTATTTGAAGGAGGATATTAAGAACTTAGAGAAAAAGCAACAAGAATACAAAGATAAATATTATTCTTCAGAACAAGTAATTGACCTTATTGGCTATCGCCCACCTTCTCATTTTATTCTGCCTGCCCCTATTCAACCAACAATCTTATTAAAAGCAGCAGTTAGATATAAAGGGAGCCAAACGGTAACATTCTTTTACAAGAAAGATATTGATGAATATGTAAAAAGAAAAAAGAGAAAAGAATATAAGTCTCAATTAGTTAGTGATGATGGACTATCATCTTATAATTTATTGTGTTCAGCTGCAAATGTTTATTTTTCTGATAAAAGCAAGGAGACAATGATAGCTTGGGAAGATTTTGTAGAAAAGCAATTTAAGGGGTCTTCTAGAAATACCAAATCTTTAAGAGATCTTGTTAATACAATATTTAATTGTAAAAAGGTATTAGTTAAATATCTCAATGATAAAGAACTAAATAACTGTACTGCAAACGATATTAATACACATATCTTTAACACAGATATACAACTTATTGTAAAGCAGAAACTATATAGTTTTTTCAGAGATTATCATAAAAGACAAATATATTTAGGAAAGAATGTTTATACATTGAAACATCTGATAAATCCTTATCAAATCCCAGCAATCAACAGTCCCAAAAAAGATATATATGACTATGAAGAATATCAAGGATTACTTTCTTATGTTGCAGATGTTCAAAAACATAAAAATAAAGCAATCGATGATGCTATAAAAAAGATTAATAAACAAAAATCTGTACATTATGCTTCTATGTGGTTATATACGCTTGTTCACTTAAATAACGCTTGGAGGGCTATGGATTTTATTACCTCCTTACCTAGAATCGAACAGGTGGTTTTAGAACGGCTAGGGATTCATTCATTAGAAGAGTTTAAAACTAAAGACTTGGACTCTAAGGAAGCAAAACAGATTGTTTATCAGTATCAAATTAAGGATTATTTAATGAATAAAAATGGAAGTCTTAATAGATTTTATTGCTCAGATTTTTTAACAATAGCTTTTGCTACTTCTGCAATAATTTGTACACTCGTTGCAAATGAATTATATCCAGAAATTGAAAAAATAAATGATGACAATTCTAGACTTGAAAAGGATTACTTATTTTACTTTAATACAAAAAATTTAAAGCCTCTAAGAACTGCGTATAATGGGTTTTTCGATTCTTTCGCCTTTAAAGATACTATTAAATTCGAAAGCAAAAAGATGAATAGAACTTTGCTCGTTTTTATGTATTTAATTCTATCAAAAAATGGTTTATCTTCCCATGCACTGGAAGTTTCAAAAAGGCTTAGGTCTCACTATGATTATGAAACTACAAATATTTATCTAACAATACCAGATGAGGAGTTAGATTTGTTAGTAGATCACTTGTTTAGAAGAGGTAGTTTTGGATACATACCAAAATTGTTATCCAAAGTTGTACTAAGTAAAGAACAAGATGATAACTTTCAAAAAGAAACAGAACAAATTAAAGCTATTAAAACTGTATTTAATGGGGTTCATGGTATTGAAGCTACTAGTGGATTCTTAAATCACCTTATTTCAGAAAAGATATCTGTTGCAGATAAAATTTTAAGCTTAAATCAAAAGGAAGCAAGGAAAATTCTCTTTGAAATTAATACTAATATACTCCCTAGTAGGCAGGAAAATATAATGTGTTTGAATGGTAAAAACGGGTGTTTAAAGCCTAATAAAGATGATGATTATAATCCTTGTCATGGATGTCCGTATGCAATTCCAAATTTTTATTCAATAGCATCTCTTGTAAATAGGATTAAAGAAACTCTCAAAGAATTAAAAGAAGCTTTTGAGGATGCCGAAGGATATGAGTTTGAACGAAGAAAAAATATCAATCATTTATATATATATTTGGACGAATTTTTAAGCGCTAAGGAAGAATTCGGAGATATTGTATATGAATTCTTTGAAGGTGGAAAAAAGGAATATAACGATTATCTAGATTTAATTGATTTAGTAAATTTTGGGGATAAACCTATTGATTATTATCTCTCATATGAACCCAAATATGTTTAACGAGGAGCATAAGAAATGAAAGAAAATAATGCAGTAGAAGAACTTAATCTGGCCGCTGACAGTTCTTTTAATCTTGATGGCATTATATATGCAAAAAAGGTCTTAAATCGATTAAGAAAAGAAAAAAGCTTAATACAGGGAGAATTTGACGAAGATTTATGGATTGTTGAACATGAATTTAACAAAGGTAACTATATTCACTTAAATTTTGAGAAATTAAATTCTATAATATTCATAAAAAATTCACCTAAACATCTCAAAAAAGTTATTAAATGCTGGACAACTTATCTATTAGATAATTACTCTTATCGAACTGTCCAAGCTACATTGAACCACGTAATAAAATTTACAGTTGAAACATCTGGCTATAAAGCTGATAAAGTAGTTGAATTCTTAAATAAAATTGATGATAGTGACCGCGAAAATTCTACAAAGAAAACTTTTTTAACTGCAGTTTATAACTTTTTAGATTACTCCGAGTTAATGAATGTGGAAGATGTAATGGCTATATTGCAAAAATATCAGTCCAAATTAGGTCAACGCTCAGGTGTCAGAATGCTTCCCCCTCCTTTTTGGATTTTTGAATTCGATAGGATATTAAATGAATTTTTCAATAAGCTGGACACCCTTGAACCATCAGAAGAAATAAGCAGGTTAAGATGTCTATATAGTCCGATTAGGTTATGGTGGAATCTTACAACAATAATTCCAATTCGTCCCTCTGAATTTTGTTTAATTGAACGTAATTGTCTGTCATTTACGGAAACAATTGAAGGTAAACTTTATTATATAAAATTACCTCGAAAAAAATTAAAAAAAGTAAACAAAAAAAGTATTCAAATTATGGATCAAATCATGATTAGTCCGGAAATATATTATGAGATTAATAATTATATTAATTTTACTAACCAATATGGAGAAACGAAAACACTGATTTCCTATAAATCATTGGCAGCATTAGATAAAAATTATCACTGGCAGAGAAATAATCAAAAAAAGAATTTAAACTATTTTTCAAATCAAACTCTCTATCATTTATTAAACAGATTTTATAATGAAATCGTAGAACAAAAATATAATGTTCTAGTAAAGAAAGAAAATAGATTAACACCCATACATACTCGTCATATTGCTTTTGTTAATTTAATGCTACAAGGGATTCCACCAATTGAAAGAGCAAGATTAGGCGGGCATCAAACAATTACAGCACAATTTCACTACTCTTATCATATTGAACAATGGGTAGACACAGAAGTATTTAAATTAATGATCCAATATCAAAATTGGGGTGTAGAAAATAGAGTTCAAGAGGATCAGAAATCCCCTGTCTTTATCCCTGAAAAAATAAAGGAGAAGGCCTACTCAGCTATCTCACCTAGTTTCAAAATGAAATTAAAAGAGGTTGGATATTGTACAGATAGACTTCAACGTTGTCAAAGTAAAGAATGCATTTTATGTGATTATTGGGGTATTTCACCCGATGAATTAGAAGAAAAATCCGATGTCATTGTTAAGAAATTATTTGATAGACAAACCGAAATTAAGGAAGTTGTTTCCGTACTAGAGAACATTGAAAGACAATTATTAACCAATGAATTGAGTGGATATGATCCTTCGTTTCAAATTAAACATATGACAACGATTAATCGTTTAAATGCAAAAATTAAGCAAATTTCAATGATACAAGCTAAAGTTGGCATGCTAGGAGGGAAAATTACATCGTGGGACAACGAGGAAGAAATTTAACCTTATCAAAGGATCAAGTAAACGGAATAATCGGGATGTTTAAAGCTGAAAGAAAAACTTCTGGTTTGATTAAACCGATGGAAATGTTTAAATTCACAGAAGAGTTATACAATCAAGGAAGAATTCCCTCCCTACCTTCTTATGAATTTTGGAAGAAAAAAGATCGGCTTGGAAGACAGTTGATTGAACAAAGAAATAGAATTGACACAGTAAAGTTAACCAATTCGGAAGGTAAAGAGATTACAATACCAAATGTGACTGATTTAGTTGAAAAAAAACACAAAAATAAAGAAGAGCTATTAGAAGCCCTAGTTCCATTGGAAAATCACCTAAGAAATTCAATTAATCGGGAAATTAATTTAAAAGAAAAAGTTGCAAGTTTAGAGGTGGAAATTTCCAATATAAAATTATCAAAAAAAGAGTTGCTATCAGAAAAAGAGGAACTACAAAATCTAGTGTTTGAACTTTATAGAATGATTATGAAGGAATATAAAAGCGAAACTAAAGAATTTGCTCTATCAGCCCTACAAAATGTTTTTAAAAACCCTTTGGAAATTCTTATGCATACACAAGAAAAAAGCGATAATGATTCAAATCAAATGTTCAATGAAGAAAATATTGTTTCAATCGAAAGTAAAAAGTCCTTTAAAAATAAGTTTAGGGCTGAATAGAAAAGTTATGTTAATATAAAACCTTTTAGGTGGTGTTTTAAATGGATATAAAGTATCCTAATGGCAAGTCATTCATTAGGAATCAAAATAAAACTAAGCAAAATAAGATTACCAAAAAAAAGGCTTCGTATTCTAACCGAGGAATGCAATTAGAGGAAATGATAAATGAAAGTAATGAGTTCTATCTTACTCAGGATATTTGTGTTGTACATAAGAAACCTACACCCATAACAGTTGTTTCTGTAGATTATAGTCGTCGTGCTTCTACGCGGATAAATGAGGCCTATTATCAGACTCCCTCTACTCTTGATTATAGTGGCGTATATAAAAGTAAGCATCTAGATTTTGATGCAAAAGAAACAAACAACAAAACATCATTTCCACTAAGTAATTTCCATCAGCATCAAATAGAGCATATGGAGAGAGTTAAAAAACATGGTGGAATTTGCTTTGCAATATTTTATTTTAAGACCTTAGATAAGATTTTTCTTTTGGATGCAGAAGTAATCATTGAGTATTGGAAAAATCAATCTAACGGTGGAAGAAAATCAATTCCTATACAAGTATTCAATGACAAGGGGAATGAAATTAAGATTGGATATCGTCCAGCAATAGATTATATAAAAATTGTTGATAAATTATACTTTTAAAATTCTAACAACTATAACATCTTAATATAGCACTTTTCACTTTTTAGTTTTATAAATATAAGCTCACCTAACCCATTGAATACTTTCACATTAAAAATATTTGATGGGTTAGGCTTAGGCTATATAAAATTTATACTTAGGTAAATCTTATTTCAAATACTCATATTTCTTGCTATACTAATCGGTATTGGAATGTTGCGCAATTTTGCTCTTTGTTGATTCTCAAAATTATTTTCTATATCTGTTATTGCCAAAAAGATTGAAGTGATAAATGGCATGTCATTCTTTGATAAATTCTTTGCTATTAAAAGAAAAAAACTATGTCAAGGATAATTACATTTCAGTGGCCCTAATTACCCATAAGTAAGGTTGTCCAATTTTAGACATTTTTACAATAATTAGTTATTAAACTTAATCTTAACAACGTCTGGTTCTCTTTTTTGCCTAATTAGGATAACATTAGCTTCATAATCATTTTCCCATTCTACAGATAAATCATCAGGTAGTTTAGTTTTCATAATTGATTTATCATCATAGTTAATTCTAAGGGTTGGGTCAGGAAATTCATCTATCCTAACAATTTCAATTGTATTTATGTTATTAGGAGAATGACTGACCATCAACTGAGTTTCTTCAGGATATGAAAAATATAACCAAACCGGTACTAAAACAACTACAAGCACTAGAATAACTATCCCAAAAAAACAGCCAATTCCTGTAAAAAGTTTAGCTTTTTGCTTATTTAAGATGTAATCGTCTTCTCCATTCATTTTATCTTCCCTTCTTTTCATTAAGCTTGTTTATACTTATATAGCAATTTTAAACACTTAATTCTTATTACAATCGCGCAATAAGCCAGCCTCTTATATATCCAATTATTTAAAAAAGTATGTAGCTACACTTTCAAGCCTTGAATAAATGAATGTTAATGTGTATTCATTTATTCAAGGCTTGAAAGTTTCTCCAACTTTATATTACTTCAAATACCTATGAAAATATACATCCAAATTATCATTACTGCTGATTTTCTTAATTATTATTCATTAACGTACTTCTAATAAGTCCCCTTGTATTTCCCTTTTTCTCTTCAATAATCTTATTTGTTTCAGTTAGATTCTATATGATTAATAATTTTTTTACACTTTTTTATTTCCACCATACCGTTTTAAGTTTAAGACCTCCTTATAAAGAATGATTTCTTGAAAAAAGCCACACTGCGATGCCCAAAAGATTTAAATTTAAACGCAACAGGATGTTTGTTAAGGTCAAACATACAGTTTTGTCTGTTTTGGTACAAGTACCCTTCCAGATTTTATCATTATTAATATACTTTACTAATGTCTATTGAAGAGCCAATAATTCTTTTCAATCAATAGACAACACTATAAAAAAATAAGGAAGGATGAACAGTATGCCAGTATGTATTAACCGAAGTGGTAGAGCAGTACCTGTTTATGATTATTATGATGTGACAAAACAAATCGGGACAATCTATAACCTAGAACTATTTGGTTTTGCACCGGGTTGGGGAGGAGATGGAGTATTTGATTTTATTGTATTTAGGAACCCTAGTGGAAATGTAGTACAGGGTTGTTTAAATACCAACGAATACAATTATCCTAGCAGCGTATACACCACCGCTTACCAATCAAGGTATCGATATGGAACTGTAACACTTGGAGGAACCACATACAATACTTTTAAAATGACGCGTACAGAAAGCGTTTATCGGACAGATGGTAGCCGTTGGGGAAGTGTTGCAGCAGGACAGTATGTTGCTACGAACTCTACAGCGAATGGTAGTTCAAGGCCAGATTGGCAATTAATCCACTATGTTCGTAGTACAAGTGGACAATGGGTCAGGGTAACAAGTGGAACTAATACAAATTATGGATTTGTAAATATTGGACTAGATAAAGGATCGATGTACAACACAATTTCTATGGATGGACTATGGATAAATAATTAAGTAATTTCTTCAAAGATATAACTGAATTATTTACTTTAAAGTAAATGAAAGGGAGGAAGATAAAGATGGATGAGATGGTATTAGCAGTACAAGAATGGGTTAATGAAAAGTACGGTGATCATCCCGGATCCAGCAGAATTCCTGAAAATGGTAAAACAGGTTGGTCTACTGTGTACGCATTAACGCGTGCATTACAAATTGAATTAGGTATAACTAACACAGCTAATAATTTCGGACCTTCCACTGAAGCCGCATATAAAGCGTTTGGCGAAATGTCCTTTGACAATGTACCTAATACAGAACAAGGAAGAAATATCGTTAAAATTCTTCAGGGAGCATGTTGGTGTAAAGGCTATAATCCCGGAGCGTTTAATGGCATTTTTGGTCCAGCTACCGAACGTGCAGTTATAAAGTTACAACAAGACGCAGGACTGCCTCAACAAGATGGAGTAGTATATGTACACGTCTTCAAAGCCTTCTTAACAATGGATGCATATGTACTAACTTCTGGTGGAGATCCACAAATAAGAGAGATTCAGAGAACATTAAATAATAAATACTATCAATACTCAGGAGTTCAACCATGTGATGGTCATTATCAAAGACAAACAAACCGAGCGTTAATTTATGCTTTACAAACTGAAATCGGCATCCCTGCACACCAACAAACAGGAACTGTTGGACCTGCGACGAGAGCAGGATTGCCTAATTTAACCATCGGTTCAAGTCAAAGTAATTTTGTTAGGTTATTAAAATATGCAATTGTTTTTAACGGATACACTCTAAGTAATATTAATGGAACCTTTGATAATGAGTTGAGTAATGTTTTACGAGAATTCCAATCTTTTACTCTTTTAAACCAAAGTGGTAAAGCTGATTATCAAACATGGATGTCATTATTAGTTAGCACAGGTGATCCAAATCGAAAAGGTACAGCATGTGATGGGATAACACAAGTTACTTCTGCAAAAGCACAGACACTTGTTAATGAAGGTTATGTAATTATTGGTCGGTATCTAACTAACGTTCCGGGTGGCTTAAATAAACGAATACAACCGGGCGAACTACAGACTATTTTTAACGCTGGACTGTCTGTGTACCCCATATTTCAGGAAAGTCATGCAAATGCGAGTAACTTTTCTCGTAATCAAGGATATGAGGATTATCAGAAAGCCTTTAGAGCAGCCGCATCCTATGGTTTTCCTAAAGGAACAACAATTTATTTTGCAGTAGACTTCGATGTATTAGGTCACGAAATTTCTAATGCCATAATTCCCCACTTTATAGGTTTAAATGAAGCAAAAAATGATATGGGGAACCAATATAACATTGGAATCTACGGGCCACGTAATGCGTGCATTCAAGTATCCAATAGGGGATTAGCTGATTATAGTTTTGTTAGTGGACTTTCTACAGGTTTTAGTGGGAATTTAGGCTATCCTTTACCAGACAATTGGGCTTTTGATCAAATATCAACTATTACAATCGGATCAGGTTCGGGAGTGATAAATATCGATAATAATATAAATTCTGGTAGGGATTCAGGTGCTTCTTTTATTGATGATAGTGTTGAAGTCCCAAGCGAATTACCAGAAGACCCGAACAATTTGTCTTACAATGAATTTAAAATTATTGCATTAGGTGCTTCCAAATACGCTAACGAAGAAGGTAACTCTAATATTGATGATTTGAATTATAATATAAGTGGTTATTATAGGAAGGGTGTATATACTGGTCCACGATGGGCAGCTTTAGCTGGTTTTTATCCATTATTCTTCGAGTTATATTTAGAGAATTTAGTTGGTCAACCCCTAGACCCTTTCATCGACTTAATTGACCCAATCGAAAATCATCCTATTGGCGTTCAGCATATGTTTGCTGTTGTGAATAGTTACTATGGTAACTTTAAAGACTCTGTTGAAATTACAGATATAACTGGCTGGGCAGGTGACTTAATTACAATGGCAAGAAATGTAGTTATGTACAGAGATCAATATGAAGGAAGCTTAATTGATCAAACGTATGCAGCAGCTTACGATTTAATAGGCATGGTTGAAAATGAACCTTTTGATGATTTACTATTTGATTTGGATGACTTATTAGGTGATGTTGATGCATATAACATTGCTTACGAAGCCAAAAAACTAAATGTGAGTATTGCAGAAATTTTCCCAAGTTACTATACACTAGGATTAGTAAATACTCGTTTTACTAGGTTTTTCAATCAACGTTTTAATGGTGATAGAGCAAAATTATTAATTGACGTTGTAGAAGTTATGACAGGCGGTATAGAGTATGCAATTGTTAGAGAAGAACTAATCGGAGATTTAAATCTAAGTGAAGGTGAATTAGAAGCAATCGCTGTAGCTTTTTATAATAAAATCCTGTATTACGTCGATCAAGGTAAGTAAAATAAAATGGTTATGACAAAACTCTATTAAAATAAATACTCGCATGAATTCAAAGTTCCTTTATTTTATGCGATTTTTTGATAAATGGTTCTCAATATTATCACTTATGTCCCAGCCATTAGAGAATAAATACTAAATCAATATTAAGTTTCAATTGTTTAAAACACCGAATCTCAAACTATCAATAAATTTAATTGCCCTGATTTTTGGAAGTTTTTAGACTTTCTTCTTCCCCATTGTTACAATACCAATTATCCTGTATATTTAAATCAGCTATATTTGTAATCTATATAAACTAATGATTGAAAAGGGTTGATACCAATGAAAACCAAAATGAAACTAATTATATCTTTACTCGTTTTTATTTCTATTCTTATTGTTTTCATAATAATGTATCAAAAACCGAACGGACAAACAGATGTTATAAAAAGCAATGACGAAATAGCGGAAATAAAAACTGAAAAAAATAAAGAAGTTCCAAACGATGAAGATAAACAAGTAAGTATCAATGATGATGCCGATAATTTAACCGAAATTGAAAATCCTGAAAAAAAACAAAATGAAAGAATATCGCTATTTATTTCAAAATACCATGAAAGCTTAAATGAAATAACTTCTTATGATAAATACGAAAATATAGATTGGCTTGGTATGAAGTCAATAAAGGAAAATATGTCAAATGAAATTAAAAATTTGTTAAACAATCAAGATTCCTACCCACCATCTATGGAATTAGATTTAGAACGCATTTTGCAATTAGCCGAAATCAGCTTAGATAACCAAGACCCAAACTCCGTTATATATATCCACCGAATCCTTCATGATTTAGATGTTGAGTATAATGACTATACACCTAATAATAAATTTGGTTTTTCCAACTACGATGGAGGGGGAGAAAATCAATTAACTGTTTCAAATTATATTAAAGAACACAAAAAGCCAGAAGATACTTACTAAGTATCTTCTGGCTTTTTTAAACAATACAAAAGCTAGTTTGCCAATGACTTACATATAATGGCCCTTATTTTAATATCTCCCATCACTTCTACTGTATCAGCTAATTTTATTTCCCCAAAAAAATCTTTTTAAAAATTCATTGTTATGAATTACTTTATTTAGCAAGAATAAGTCAGCCAAACAAGGATTACCAAAATCTTTATCTAAAAATGTTTATTCAAATTCCGATAACTCTTCAAAGTGATTCTCTGGCGGGTTATTTGAAAAAGAACGTTTAGCGTACTCTAATCCACCATCTACAGTAACCTTTCCACATTTGCATCTTTTAAAATCATACAGACTTCTTGATTCTATAACATCACCGCAGTACTTACATCTAATCATATTCCTTTTTAGCTTTTTCTCAAACATCTTTCTCTCCTTTTACATTTCCAATCAATAACTGGGATAACTGGTTTTTTTCGGGAAATTCTTCTTCCAAACACTAAAGCAGGATTGATGAACTATTCACAGCCTTTGTAATCCCGAACAGATGTTCTCTACTATTTTAATGCTCCTACCTATTACCAACGCTTCTTCTGTACTCAATTAAATGCTGGATACAAATGTGATATAATAACTATGCTTTGGAGTTGTTTGAAATATAAGACCAAGGATTTTTCTCGGATAAATTGTGATAAAATTATTAATTGTGGTATATCATTATTTTGTAAATAAATGAAGGACTAAGGTCAATCTACACCATTTTATATAATGGTTTTATTAGCCTACTTGAAAATGGAAGGTAATCCTTCAAGTGGTCTTTCTATATAAAGTCTGCCCCTGTGTAGCAATTAATAAAAGTTTTTGTGTTCAAATGACAAATTTGATGTAAAATAGTGTCTTAGAGTAATTAATTATTATAAAATAAGCTTGTAGGATAAAAATTTTCGCCTGTTTCAAAAGGGCGAAAATGCAATAGTACAACGGTCACAAGGAATATTATTTTTCGCCCTTTAAAATTCATGCCTATAAAATTACAGAAGCCTATTTTAAACAAGCTTCCACTACAGACTATAACGGTGTTTATAAAGGAAAATATATAGATTTTGAAGCGAAAGAAACGAAGCATACTACTTCTTTTCCGCTAAACAACTTCCATGAACACCAAATCAAACATATGCGGATGGTATGTGAACAACAAGGAATTTGCTTTGTCATTATCTCCTTCTCTGAAACAAGTGAAATATTCTATTTAACAGCAGAAAAACTCTTTATGTTTTGGGAAAGAATGATAAATGGCGGAAGGAAATCGATTACGAAACATGAATTAGAAATCAATGGTCACTCTATTAGCCTTGGTTACCACCCTAGAATTGACTATATTAAAGTAATCGATACGATATATAAATTTAACTAATTCCTTTTTGTTTTTCAAAGAAAGGTAGGAATAACAATGACAGATAAATATCAAACGCGAGAGGAGCGTCGCAAGCAACTCGAAGCCTCTAAGAAAAATGCTCCTAAAAAAGCAAAGAAAAAAAGTGGCATGAATTTGTTTAAGCGCGTTCTGCTTATCTTATTAACAATCGGTATTATTGGTATAATTGCAGGTGGAGTAACTTTTGCCATCATGGTAAAAGATGCGCCAGAATTGAATCCCGAAACATTAAAGGATCCAATTTCTTCTACCATTTATGACAAGAATGATAAAGAAATAGCAAAAGTAGGTGCGGTAAATCGCGACTATGTAAACTATGAAGATATTCCTGATTTAGTAAAAGATGCATTTATCGCAACAGAAGATTCCCGTTTCTTTGAGCATCATGGGATTGATCCCATTCGTTTAGGCGGAGCGGTTATTGCAAACTTTAGAGATGGATTTGGTTCAGAAGGAGCAAGTACGATAACACAGCAAGTAGTGAAAAACTTCTTCTTTAACCAACCGCAAAAAACATTAACTCGTAAAGCCCAAGAAGCTTGGCTTGCCCTTGAATTAGAACGCAAATACTCTAAAGAAGAAATTTTTGAGATGTATGTGAATAAAATATTTATGTCGGAAAATATGAGCGGTGTTAAAACGGCTGCAAGAGTATATTTTGATAACAGCTTAGATGAATTGACACTACCGGAAGCAGCTCTTCTTGCTGGGATGCCACAGGCGCCGAATGCCTATAATCCGTTTAATAATCCAGAAAGAGCAGAAAAAAGACGTAATATTGTATTATCTTTAATGCATCAGCATGGATATATATCAAAAGAAGAAATGGAAGAAGCTCAAAAAACATCGGTTGAAGATACATTAGTAGCAAAAGAAGATCGACAAACAAACGACTTACCTTACGATCCATTTATAAAACAAGTTATTGCCGAAATTGAGAAGAAATATCCAGATGTAAATGTATATACAGATGGACTAGAAATTTATACAACAATGGATATAGAGGCACAAGACTATGTCGAAGAATTAATGTATGAAGGAGAAATTGTTGAATTCCCCGATGAAGATTTCCAAGCAGGAATCACCTTATTGGATACAAAAACTGGTGGAATTTTAGCTCTTGGTGGCGATCGTGATCCAGATGTAAAGCTAGGAACAAACTATGCAACCGATATAAAGCGACAACCTGGATCTACAGCAAAGCCAATACTTGACTATGGTCCAGCAGTTGAGTATTTAAAATGGGGAACCTATCAAACAATTGTAGATGAACGTACTACTTATTCTGATGGAACATCTATTAGCAACTGGGATGATAGCTATAAAGGGTCAATGACTATGCGAAAAGCATTAGAAATGTCTAGAAATATTCCTGCACTAAAAGCCTTCCAAGCAGTTGGAGCAGAAAAAGCTCAGGAATTTGCTGTCAATCTAGGAATTCCATTAGAGAACGCCTTTGAATCCTATGCAATTGGTGCATTTGAAGCTAGCACACTAGAAATTGCAGGTGCTTATAGTGCTTTTGGAAATGAAGGAGTCTATAATACACCACATGCCGTACGCTCATTTAAATTAAAAGATGGCACAAAGATAAATATGGAACCTAAATCAAAAGTTGTGATGCAAGATTATACAGCTTTTCTCATTACAGATATGCTAAAAGGTGTACTAACAAGCAGTGATGGAACCGGAAGTCTTGCTAATATTCCAGGATTACCTGTCGCTGGTAAAACTGGGACGACCAATTATTCTGAAGCGGATCGAAAAAAATGGGGAATTACTAATTCAAAAAGTGTTCCAGATGCTTGGTTCGCAGGGTATACAACCAACTTTACGATGGCAGTATGGACTGGATACACAGAACAAAAAAATCCAATCCTACCTGGTTCAGATCAGAAAGTAGCCCAAAAGATTTTCAAAGCAGTAATGAGCCATATTTCTGAAGATGTAGAAACTGCTGATTTCAAAAAACCAGATAGTGTCGAAACGATTAAAATAGAAAAAGGTACGTATCCTGCTAAATTGGCAAGTCCATACACGCCAAGCAGTCAAATCCTAACTGAGTATGCTGTAAAAGGTAATATTCTGAACGAAGTATCACAGAAATACAATAAGCCAAATGCTCCTACTGGAGTGAAAGCTAGCTATAACGAAAACAGTGATCAAATCGAGTTATCATGGGATTATGGTGATAAAGATGGCATTAAATTTGACGTAAGTGTAAGTGTCGATGGTGGAGCTAGCGAGCAGCTGACTATTACTGCCGATACAAGCATCAAAATTACAAAACCAACGGCTGGTAGTACGTATACCTTTACTGTAAAGGCGATTAAAGATGATTTAGAAAGTGATCCTGCATCTAGTAATATTTCTGTGCCAGAGAAAATCGAGGAACAGCCACCTGGGGATTCAAATGAAACGATAGATGATGAGGAAGATCAAGACGATCCTAATGGCGAAGAATCTGACGATAATCAGGACGATGAAGGCGACGAAGATTCTGATAATGGCGGAGAAAATAACAGCAACAATGAAAATGGCAATAACAACGGAAATGATAACAATAACAATGGAAATGGGAACAATAACGGGAATAATGATAATGGGAATAGTGATGATGTTCAAAACAATAACACCAGCACGACTGACACCAATCAAGATAAAGAGAGAAATAGAAATAACAATCGTAATGACTCTCAATAAATAAGTTAAAGAACCTGTTTCATTAAAAGAAGAGGACAATTCCAAATGGAAAAGTCCTCTTCTTTTTTCTAAATATTCCTATTTAATTTTACTAATTTTATCGCAAACTGCTTTTCTAACTCTTTAAACAACTCATCCAATTGTCTATAGGAATGATACCCATTCAGCCTTTTTAGGATAAATTCGAGACGATCTTCTAAATTAAACGGTTTTACTTCTAGACTTTTGTCTACTAAACCATCTATTAAATTCACCGGTTTTTCATTTATCCAATATAGGCATTCTAAAAAGTATTCCAAAGCTATTGTTAATCCGTATTGTAGATTTAACGTATCTCTGTTCGTTGCAAATTGTTGTAGCTCCACTTTAAGAAGCTTCCATTCTTCTAGTATCTTATTTACACATTCCTTAACATTTTCTTTATTCCATGGGTGAAACGTTTCCTTGTTATAATAGTAATTTGCTTCATGCAAAAAAGCTGGTCTCCTAACAAAGGAATCCGTCTTAATACATGAAAATTCCTTGATCACTGGGAATGGGCCATATAAGAGCTGTACGGGGACATCTAATTGATTCTTGTCCATTATACTATACCTTTAGTCTTCATTCTTTTTTTGCCTTCTCTACATAATGCTAGCAGCGGACAAGCTTCACATTGAGGATTTTGCGCCTTACAGTGATATCTTCCAAAAAAGATCATGCGGTGATGAGTCACAGACCATTCATCCCTTGGAACTTTTTTCATTAATGTTTTTTCGACTTCTAAAACAGAATCTTTCCATCTGCAAATCCCTAATCGCTTACTTATCCTTTCGACATGTGTATCAACAGCAATAGCAGGCATATTGTAGGCAACAGAAACAACAACATTGGCTGTTTTTCTTCCTACACCTGGTAGATTAATCAATTCATCTCGATCCATTGGTATCTCACCATTGTATTTTTCTAAAACCATTTGGCAAAGTTTTTGAATATTTTTTGCCTTATTTCGGAATAAACCAATAGAGCGAATATCATTCTGCAATTCTTCTAAAGGTACACTTAAGTAATCTTCTGGTGTCTTATATTTTTGGAATAAGTTTTTTGTCACCTTATTAACTAGCGCATCCGTACATTGTGCAGATAAAGATACTGCAATAACCAATTCAAACGGATTGGAATGAACTAATTCACAATGTGCCTCAGGAAACATTTCTCCCATTTTATCTAGGCAATATCTGATTTCATCTTTTTTTAACATGCGATCCTCCTAATTAATAAACTATAAATCTATAAAAAAAAGGTCATCCAAAGAATAAATTGGACATCCTTTCCGAATGATAGTAATCTTACTGACTAACTTATTTAATTTTATTCACCTATTAATTATTGATCCAACCAATTATAAAAAGGTACTGCTTTTTTGTTGGGAGCCTCTTCCCTCTGTTCTATTTTGTATCCAGTAGTTTGATGCTGTCTAAACTTTTTCCCATGATTTTTTGCTTGTTCGAGTGTTTTAATTCCGTTTTTCTTCCATTCAAACAAAATTCGATCAATATAACGAAAGTTTAATTTACCAGAAACAACTGCTTCTCTAAGAGCTGCTTTTATTATTGCCATTTCATGCTGATCATCATCGACCCACATATTTAATGTCTCAATTTCAAAAGGAGATAATGGGCGACCGAATTCATGCTCAAAGCAAGTATATAAATCAGATTCTTCTTTTTCGTTTAAAGCTGCTTCTTCTTTTTTATTATTAAGTAAAAATTGCTCAATTAATTTATTCCAAAGGGGCTCTAAAGAATATCGCTCAAATCGAATCCCTGTATCACTGTTTCCTTCAATTATCTCGATAAAACCTTTTCTAATAAGCTGACTCAATAACTCGCGGCATTCCATACTATCTAAAGTCATTTGATCAGCTATTTCAGACGGGGTTGGAAAATCATTGCCCCGTTCTAAATAGTAATGTATTTGCAGCAAAAGCACTAATTCTTTTTCATTTATCTTCAAATATTTATAGTGTGTTAGAAGTGTGGAAGGAATATTTATATTCCCCTCTTGCAACCATTTTAAAAAAATTGTTTTATTCATAATGACACCTCTAATTTAGTATATCATGTTGGTCAGATGCATGAAATAATGAAAATCACCCAAACCTAGCAATAGTTAACAAAAAGAAGAAGGGAAAAAATAGGATTGGTACAAAAGGTGAAACCTCACACGAATTATCGATGTGAGGTCAACTTTTGAAAAACTTTCCATATTTTTTACCCTATTATTTAATCAAGGATATAGACGATTTAATAATCTTGGGAACGGAATTGTTTCACGAACATGTTCTACGCCTGTAATCCATGCGACCGTTCTTTCTAAACCAAGCCCAAAACCAGAATGTGGAACAGAACCATATTCTCTCAGTTCTAAATACCATTTATATGTTTCTGGATCTAATTGATGTTCTTCTACACGCTTATTTAGGAGATCCATATCATGAATACGTTCAGAACCACCTATAATTTCACCATACCCTTCAGGGGCAATTAAATCTGCACAAAGCACAACATCTTCTCTCTCTGGATGTGGTTGCATATAGAAAGGCTTGATTTTAGTTGGATAATGGGTAATAAACACAGGTTTATCAAAGCTTTCAGCAATGGCAGTTTCATGTGGAGAACCAAAATCATCCCCCCACTCAATATCATCAAAACCTTTTTCATGCAAGAAAGTAATCGCATCATCATAGCTTATTCTCGGGAAAGGCGCTGTAATCTTCTCTAATTTAGATATATCTCTTCCAAGAGTTTTAAGCTCTAGCTGACAATTTTTCAAGACAGATTGAACAACATAGGATACGTATTGTTCTTGAACCTCTAGGTTTTCTTCAAATTCAACAAAAGCCATCTCCGGCTCAATCATCCAAAACTCGATTAAATGACGACGTGTTTTTGATTTTTCTGCACGGAAAGTTGGTCCGAACGAAAAAACCTTCCCTAACGCCATTGCAGCAGCTTCCATATAAAGTTGTCCACTTTGTGATAGATAGGCATCTTCATCAAAGTATTTCGTTGCAAACAGTTCGGTTGTACCTTCTGGAGCACTTCCTGTTAAAATTGGTGGATCTACCTTAACAAATCCATTTTCATTGAAGAATTCATAGGTAGCACGAATAATTTCATTTCTTACTTTCATTACTGCATGTTGACGTTTTGAACGTAACCATAGGTGACGATTATCCATTAAGAATTCTGTGCCATGTTCTTTTGGTGTAATCGGATAATCTGTAGAAGTATGAATCAGTTCCACATTTGTAACAAGTAATTCATATCCAAACGGAGATCGTTCATCCTTTTGTACTGTACCAGTAACATATACAGATGATTCTTGTGTAACTGTTTTAGCTGTTTGAAATACTTCTTCCTCTACATCACTTTTAACAATTACTCCTTGAACAAATCCAGATCCGTCGCGAAGCTGCAAAAAGGCAATTTTCCCACTAGAGCGCTTGTTGGCAATCCACGCACCTAATTTAACCTCTTTATCAACATATTTTGGTAACTCGGCAATAGTTGCTTTAATCACAATTAACTCCTCCAAAAACAAATAAATATATGTACTTAAATAGAGGCGGTTGTTCTATCCATAATAAAGATAATAAATAAACCGCTTCTTCCTACCTGTTTAGCTGATTTAGTAGAAAACATACTAGTTATAAAAAAATATTCTACCAAAACATTATACCTTTACATCTTAAGACAATCAACACTATCGAACATACAATAGGCAACAATAATAGTGTTTATCACTAAATTCTCTACCTGTTCCCATTACAGTATTCAAACAGCAATAAAGAAAAGAGAGAATGCCAAAAAAGAGATAGAAATTTTTTGACATACTCTGCTATAAAGATAAATTAATTATTCACAACCATTTTTTTTTCTACAAACTGTTCCATCCGCTTTACTGCTTCTTCAAGCTTTTCAAGTGATGTTGCATAAGAAAGTCGGATGTAATTATCTGCGCCAAATCCTGAACCAGGCACAACGGCTACTAATGCTTCTTCTAACAAGCCAGCAACAAACTCATCAACTGTTGCATATCCTGTTAATTCTACTGCTTTTTTTACATTTGGAAAAAAATAAAATGCTCCTTTTGGCTTTATGCACGAAAAACCAGGAATTTTATTTAATTTCTCATGTATGATATCTAAGCGCTTATTAAATGCTTGGCGCATTTCTTCCACTGAATCTTTTGGACCAGCGTAAGCTTCAATCGTAGCATACTGAGATGGTGTGGTTGGATTTGAAGTACTGTGACTTGCAAGATTCGCCATCGCAGTAATTATTTCCTTATTTCCTGCAGCATACCCAATTCTCCAGCCTGTCATCGAATGAGATTTTGATACCCCATTTATTACAATAGTCGCTTCTTTAAGTGCAGGAGATAAAGAAGCAATCGATACATGTTTACTATCGCCATAAACTAATTTCTCATAAATTTCATCAGATATAATTAAAATATTATGTTCTAAGCAAACATTTCCAATTTCCTTTAATTCTTCCTCTGTATAAATCATTCCAGTTGGGTTACTTGGTGAATTAATAATAACTGCTTTTGTTTTTGAGGTAATTACTCCTTTTAATTGTTCAGGAGTAATTTTAAATTCATTTGACTCATATCCCTCTACAAAAACTGGTACACCTTCTGCAAGCTTTACTTGCTCTGGGTAACTAACCCAATATGGGGTAGGAATAATTACTTCATCCCCTTTATCCAAAATAACCTGGAATAAAGTAAATAATCCGTGTTTTGCACCATTTGTAACGATAATCTGATTTGTATCATAATCTAAATGTTGATCTTTCTTTAGCTTTGCTGCAATTTCTTTTTTTAATGTTAGTAATCCTGATGCAGGCGTATATTTTGTATGACCTTCATTCATACTTCTAACCGCAGCATCAATAATATTTTGAGGAGTGTTAAAGTCTGGCTCTCCTGCGCCTAAACCAATAACATCATGACCAGCTGCTCTTAAACTCGCTGCTTTTGCTGTAATGGCCAATGTTGTAGATGGTGTTAATGCGTTCACTCTTTGCGCTAATTGAATTTTCATTCCTATTTGCCACTCCTATCAGTTAATAATTTTCAATTGTTAAAAGGATTTCTCCTGTCTCAAAATCTAACCAATGGTAGTTTATTGAGTCCGTATCTGTATGAGAATAAATCTCCCAAACAGGCAGTCCATCATACATCCCTAAGCGGACTGCATTTATTTTTTCTGGTGATTGCTCCGATAATAATATATTAAGTGCTTCTTGTTTGGTTAGCCCATCTTTTTTCAGCTTTTGAGTAACTTGATGGCTTTGTTCATTTATCCAAACAATCATTTCTTCCTTATCATCGTTCTTTCCTTCTAGAATATAATAGGCTTCCTTCCCATTATATAATTGAAAGCTATCAATCTCCTTCATATCTGATTCCTTTTTAGCAATCGTTTCAGCTATTTCTCTTGCGGTTTTTATAGGCTTCATTGCTTGTACATATGTATGAATACTTACACCTATTCCAATAAGAAAAACAACAATAACAATCCATATCCATTTTCTCATCTTATTACATCACTTCTTTAAACCAGTATTTTGTACATAGGTTATTATAACAGTATTTATAAATAGAAAGAAATTATTTTCTATAAATTCGTTGTTATTTGTCGAGCAACTAATTGATTATGTATACTACTTAAACACTTTATACAGGCATTCAAGAAGCAGTACTTTCTCAAACGCCTATATTCACCTTATAAAAATTTACTTTAGCCAGCTTTTGATGAATTTTACCATTTCCTGACTATTTTGTTGCTTAATTGGCACAGTAGGTATAGACTTCAGAAATGTCTCCCCATAAGTAGTTGTAACAATACGGCGATCAAAAACAATAATAAATCCTTTATCCTCTTCCGTGCGAATTAATCTACCAAATCCTTGTTTAAATCGCAAAACAGCTTCTGGAAGGCTATTTTCTATAAAAGGATTGCCTCCCTTATTCTTAATCAACTCATTTTTCGCTTCCGTTAAAGGGTCTTCAGGTGAAGAAAACGGTAATCGCACAATGATTAAACAAGTTAAATCCTCGCCAGGAATATCAATTCCTTCCCAAAAACTATTCGTACCTAATAATATTGCTTTATCATAACGCTGAAAATTACGCGTTAATCTCATTCTACTTCCATTTGTAATCCCTTGTGCCAAGATTGCGTATTCTTCTAAACAACCACTTTCTTTCATATAATCATATGTTTTTTTTAACATGTCATTTGCTGTAAAAAGAATCAGCATTCGACCTTTTGTAGCCTGTGCGATATGGATTATTTGCTCTCCGATTGTAGTAACATAATCATTTAATGATACGGAATTAACTTCTGGTACATCTGTTGGGATAAGTAATTGCACCTGTTTCTCATAATCAAATGGTGAATTAATTTGAACTTCCAGTTGGCTATTTCCTAATCCTAACCCTTTAGCATAGTATTCAAATGAATTATTTACGGTAATTGTTGCTGAAGTAAATACAACACTTTTTTTCTTATTAAAAAAGTTGTTCTGTAAAGTTTCAGCGACAGAAGTAGGTTGTGTATATATTACTGCATTGTTCGGATAATTTTTCGCATCTGTTTCCAACCATGCGATATTGTCCCCTACTCGCAAAAACATCTCCCGCAAATGATTAATATATATATACCAATCATTTAAAATCGACTCAATTCTTTCCACTATTAGCATTTGAGAAGCGCTAAACTTTCTTCCTTGTTCCTTTAATCGCTGTATTTTTTGTACTAATACTTCTCTTCCATCCTTCCAAAGAAAAATAATTCGTTCTGCAACGCTTTTGACAGCATTCCAATCTCCCATGCCACTATTAGTCTTTAATCGATAGCTTCCCCTTCCATCTCTTCTTGGTTGATTCGTTTTTTTCGCATAGCGAAGTACAGCCCGAAAAAGTTCATCTAATTCATCATGTAATCCAAGGATAAATTGATTAAACTCCCATTTCTGATGGATATTCGATTCCCCTAACAAGTTTTCTAAATGAAACATAAGTTGCTTTTGATCTGTGGTCCCAATAGCATTAATACTTAAACGCACAGCAATGTAGGAAAAACGAAATCCAAAATGCTTTGTCGTCGTTTTTTCAAAATGATGTCCTTCATCCACAATGACATACTCATAGGAAGGGAGGAGGCGTTGACCTGCTGTAAGATCTTTTAAAAGCAAAGCATGATTCGTTATAATCATATTTGCTTTTTGTGCAGCATTTCGAGTTCTTCTATAAAAATCCTTAGATGCCCATTCCTTTGAAATAGGCAGCGAAAAATTTCCGTCATTTTTTATTTTTTCCCAGTAATTGCTTCCGCCACTTGTTAAATTCAACTCATCTTTATCTCCTGTTTCTGTCTCTGTTAACCAAATTAATATTTGCATTTTTGTAAGAATAATATCATAATTATCTTCTTGCTCTTTTAAAGAAACTTCAAATTTATCTAAACTGATATAATGATTTCTACCTTTTAATAGTGTATAAGTTATAGGAAATGGAAGGATACTTTTAAGCAAGGGCAAATCTTTATGAAAAAGTTGTTCTTGTAGTTGGGTTGTAAAAGTACTGACAATTACTTGCTGTTTATTTGCGATTGAGAAATATGCAGCAGGCACTAAGTAACCAAGAGACTTTCCAACACCAGTACCAGCCTCAATAAGACCATGTCGATTGTCTGATAATGCCTGATGAACAACCTTCATCATTTCTAATTGTCCATCTCTTCTTTGATAAAAAGGAAAAGTATCCCTCATTCTTTGCTCCATTTTTTCCATATCAAAAGAAACAGAGCAATCCTTTCTTTGATCTACTATCAGATTACTAGGCAGTCTTTTAATGGTTAATCCTCGATATATCTCCCAATCATCCCGTATATATTCTATTTTTGATTGTTTTTCTTGAATAAGAGCTTGTAAATAAATATCTAAATCGCTTTTGAGCGAGGAACTTAAGAATTCTAATTGCTTTGTCGTTACTTGAGGCAGTACGTTCAGCTTCTCCAACAATAATAGCAATAGCTCTGCTGTAACATAAGCATCACTATCAGCCTGATGTGGTCTACTATGGACTATCCCTTCTTGTGCAGCAAGATCAGTTAATTTATAGCTATCTGCTGTTGGGTATAAAATTCTTGCTAATTCTACTGTATCAAGAATTGGTCCATAAAACTGCTTAAAGCCAGCCTGTTCTAGCTCTTCATTTAAAAAGGATAAATCAAATAATACATTATGGGCTACAAAATAAGCTTCCTCTAATAAAGAAACAATTTTTTCTGCAACTTCGTCAAAAATTGGTGCTGTTTCCACCATTTCATCGGTGATTCCAGTTAATTCTTCTATAAATGGCGAAATTGGTTGAAGAGGATTAAGTAAAGAAGAATATTCCTCCACTATTTTCCCGTTTTCAATAACAACTGCCGCAAATTGTATAATTCGATCCCCTTTTCTAGGAGAATTACCGTTTGTCTCCAAATCAACTACTACAAATTTGTTACTCATTACGTCCACCTCAAACTTTCAGTCATTCAAACGGTATCATAAAAATGGAAAAAGGGAAAGATGTTAGTTTTATTCTTTAAATTTTTATAAATTATAAAACCCCTACTCAAAGTGAATAGGGGTAATTTATATCAGCATTAGTAATTTACATAACTGTTTTCACTGGTTCTTGATGCAGAATGTTTATTATGCGATTATGTTCATCCATAATTGCTACTTTCGGTTGATGACTGTGTAGCTCTTCATTTGAAATATAACAATATGAAATAATGATGACAATATCCCCTACTTGTACAAGTCTTGCTGCTGCACCATTTAAGCAAATAGTGCCAGTACCTCTCTCCCCTGGGATTATATAAGTTTCCAATCTTGCACCATTATTATTATTAACAATTTGAACTTTTTCATTCGCTACCATCCCGACAGCATCTAATATATCTTCATCTATTGTAATACTACCTACATAATTTAGGTTCGCTTCCGTTACTGTTGCTCGATGGATTTTTCCGTTCATCATTACTCGAAACATTGGGTTAACCCTCCATAATATAAAGTGAAACTTTGTACCTCTATTTGGTTTCTTTCCTTCGCCACTGATGGTTAATGGAGCCATTCGGGCCTAACTTCCTCGAACTCTCCAAAAAGCCAGAGGGAGATACTTATGCGTCTTAACCTTATATTTTAAAGATAATATTATCAATTAATCTAGCCTTACTAAATTGAACGGCAATCGCAATAATAATCTCTCCCGTTAACTGCTTTACATTCTCCAATTGGGGATAGGATAGAATTTCAAAATAGTCCACTTTTCCACTAGATTCCCTTTCAATCAACTCAACTACATGCTTCTTCAATATTTCTAAATTGTCTGTCCCCTTTATTAATTCAGCTCTAGCAAAACTTAGCGATTTATAAAGAATACCTGCTTCTTGTCTTTCTGTTGGAGTAAGGCGAATATTTCTAGAACTCTTAGCTAAACCATCTTCTTCCCTTACTGTGTTAAGTGCAACTAGATTAATAGGGAAATGAAAGTTTTCAATTAATCCATCCACTATTGCAACTTGCTGAGCATCTTTCTTTCCAAAATAAACATTAGTTGGCTGTACTAAATGAAACAGCTTCGTTAGAACGGTTGCAACCCCATCAAAATGCCCAGGTCTTGAACGTCCACACAAACAATTTGTACGTCGCTCTACTTTTACGATTACAGACATTGGTTCAGGATACATTTCTTCTTCAGAAGGATGGAATAAATAATCAACCCCCTCTTCGATTGCGACCTGTTTATCATGCTCAAAGTCTCTTGGATAAGATTCCAAATCTTCATTAGGTCCAAATTGGAGGGGGTTAACAAATACACTCATTATAACTACATCATTCTGCTCTCTTGCTTTTTTTAGCAAAGCTCGATGCCCTTCATGAAGATAGCCCATCGTTGGAACAAACCCAATTGATACTTGGTCTTTTTTTAACTGTGTTGATATCTCCTGCAATTGATGTGGATTACTTAGGATGTTCATTGGCTTTTTCCTCCATATAAGCTTTTTACTTCTTCTGCTTTCATCTGAAAACTATGCTTCATTTCAGGAAATGCTCCAATTCTTACTTCAGATATATATTGATCCAACGCTAGTGAAATTGGATCATTTACGTTTGTATATTGTTTTACAAATTTCGCCACTCGATCAACACCATATGTTATGAGATCGTGATATACAAGGACTTGGCCATCTGTGTCACTTCCTGCACCAATTCCAATTGTTGGTATGTCCAGTTGATCACTTACTTCTTTCGCAACTTGCATTGGAACACACTCTAGCACTATCGCAAAAGCTCCTGCAGCTTGGCATTTCAGTGCATTTTGAATAAGAAGTTTAGCCTCTTCAGAGCTTTTCCCTTGTACTTTATAACCACCTAAAACACCAACAGACTGTGGCGTTAAGCCTAAATGAGCCATAACTGGGATACCAGCATTTGTTAAACTATTTATTTGATCGATGACATCATCAGCACCCTCTAATTTCACTGCATTTGCTCCAGTTTCTTGAATTAAGCGAGTAGCGTTGATTAATGTTTCACGGTTTGATATATGATAACTCATAAATGGCATATCAATGACAATAAATGTATCTTTAGCCCCTCGTTTTACTGCTTTCCCATGATGTATCATGTCTTCCATTGTAACTGGCACTGTTGAGTCATATCCAAGAACGACCATTCCTAAAGAATCCCCTACCAATATTAAATCGGTTCCTGCTTGTTCTACTAATTTAGCAGAAGGATAATCATATGCCGTAATCATTGTAATCTTTTGGGCATTTTGTTTCATTTTAAAAAAATCTGTTGTAGTTTTCACTCATTTTCCTCCTTTAATAGGAAGAGGGAATGGCTTAATACGAAAAAAACCTTCTACAAAGAATAGAAGGATTGTCTTTATGTTTCGATTTTTCATCCCTCTGTCCTTGTCCAAATATGGATCTAGGCAGATATAATTATGGTTGTTGCACATTAAAAACAATGGTGCAGTTCATTAAGATACTGCCCGACAAATGAATTATAACAAACCAGCTAAGGGATGACTATGGGCAATTTACGTTTCCATTAAAATATCCGCTGAATAAATGGAATGTACTTCTCCTTGATCATCTTCAAGCAGTAACACCCCATCGTCTGTAATTCCTTTAGCCAGTCCAAAGATACTTCCATTTAACGTATTTGCTCTAACCTTTTGCCCTAAACTAATGGAATAGCTTTCCCATAATAGTTTTATTGGATAAAAGCCTTTTTCTAAGTAAAGAAGATATAGTTTTTCTATTTGCTTCATAATGCCTTGGATAATGATTGCTCGATCCCAACTTGTCTTTGTTTCAAGATAGATAGAAGTGGCACTGGACTGCAGCTCTTCTTCAAAATCTTCAAGCTGCTGATTTACATTTATACCGATTCCAATGATTAACGAATGCACCCTGTCACTATCAGCCTGCATTTCTGTTAGAATTCCTGTCAATTTTTTACCATTCACTAATAAATCATTTGGCCATTTGATATCAGCTTGTACTCCAGTAACATCCTGTATTCCCTGAACAACCGCTACTGCAATAAGCAATGTCAATTGCGGTGTTTTCATAATCGGAATAGCCGGCTTTAAAATAAGACTCATCCATATTCCTTTATATTTAGGAGATTGCCATTTTCTTTCTAATCTGCCCCTGCCGCCAATCTGCTCTTCTGCTACAACTAAAGTGCCTTCTACAGCCCCTTCCAAGGCAAGCTTTTGGGCAATATTCTGGGTAGAATCCACCGTTTCTTCAAAATGAACATTCCTGCCAATATAGGAGGTATTTAAACCAAACAAAATATTATCAGGAACGATTTTCTCTGGTGAGCTAATGATTCGATAACCCTTTTTTCGGACTGCTTCAAGGATAAAGCCGTCTTGTCTTAGTGCTTCGATGTGCTTCCAAATTGCTGTACGGGAACATCCTAAAAGCTTAGCAAGCGATTCACCAGATAAATACTGATTCGGGTTATTAGTAAAAGCCTCAATTAGTCCTTTTCTGATATCTGATGACATTCTCTTAGCCACTCCTTTATTACTTTCTTATCATTTTTAATTTTCCGTTCCACTACTTTTGTTTCAACAAGGGAAAGCATCTCTTTTATCCATGGTCCTGCTTGTTTTTTCGTCCATAATAAAAGGTCATTTCCGCTAATAGCCAGCTCTTCCTTTTTTTTGATTGGCAGCTTTCTATATTGTTCTTCTAATAGAGAGATATTTGGATTAATTTCTTGATTTTTTAGAAGCTGATATATTTTCTCCGTACTAACTGCGATAGATATTGTAGCAAAATAAAGCGAATGATTAGTCCAGGTGACCATTTTCTCTCTTTCTAAAAACCAATAGATTATTTTTTGGATATGCCGTATTTGTTTAACTGGTAGCTTCCAAGCACGCAAAAATGATTCTATTTGCTGTTTTTCTTTTATTTCAATGGATAATAATAATAAAACAGCCCATTTTTCAAGTAAATCAAGCTGAGACAGAGAGATATTCACAAACTTAGTGAGCCCTTCTTTACTAGATGCAAGCATCGGCAAAAATGTATACATCTTTGTTTCAAGCAATATAGCTAGAGCATCAGAACACCATTTCCCCTGTAAAAGCTTTTCAAATTCAGTAGTAATTCTCTCCACTGCTATCTTAGAAAGAAGATGCTTATTTTTGATAATGCCTATTAACGTCTCCTCCTCCAACTGAAAGCCTAAGGTACTAACGAATCGAATCCCTCGCATGATTCTTAATGCATCTTCCTGAAACCGCTCATTCGCATTACCAACTGTTTTAATTTCCTTCTGTCTTAAAGCTTCCTGGCTATTAAAAAAATCAATAATACGTCCTTCTTTATTCATCGCTATCGCATTTATCGTAAAATCCCGACGTTTTAAATCTTCTTTTAATTCGCGAACAAACAACACCTTTTCTGGTCTTCGATAATCAACATAAGTAGATTCGGTTCGAAAGGTCGTTATTTCGTATGTATGATTTTTCCATACTACCATTACTGTTCCGTGTGCAATTCCAACATCGATAGTATGGGAAAATATCGTTTTAATTTCATCAGGTGTTGCGGAGGTAGCAATATCTATATCATTAATTTGTTTGTTTAATAGATAATCTCTAACTGCTCCCCCAACAAAATAAGCTTCGAAGCCTGCACTCTCAATTCTCTCCATTATGGGAATAGCGTCATTAAAAGGCTTGATCATTCGTTCCACCAGTTTCTAGAATTGATTTATAAATCTCCACATATTGGTCAACAATAATATCTGCACGGAAATAATCTCTTACTCTTGAAAGAGAATTTTTAGAGAATCTAGCATGTTTTTTACTATCTGATAAAAGATTTACCGAATGCTTAGCAATATCCTCTACATCACCTAGTTCACAAATAAAACCAGTCTCATTTGGAACGATTACTTCTGGAATGCCGCCGACATTCGTTCCTATAACCGGCACTCCACATGCCATCGCCTCTAATGCTACTAAGCCAAAGCTTTCTTTTTCAGAAAGAAGTAGCATTAAGTCACTTAGCGAATACAGCTCCTCTAGATTTTCTTGTTTTCCAAGGAACAAAACTTTCTCTCTTAATTGCAGTTCATCCACCAGTTTTGTTACTTTAGACATTTCAGGACCATCTCCAACAAGCAGTAGTCTTGATGGAATTTGATCTGAAATTCGTTTAAATGCTTTGACGACATCCGTTACTCTTTTAACTCCTCTAAAATTAGATACATGTATGATGACTTTTTCATTCATTGAAATAGCCAATTCTTTTTTCAAATGACTAGCATCTACCTTACGATACACTCTTTCATCAATAAAATTATAAACAGGGACAATTTCTTTATTTGGTTCAATTACTTCATGCGTTTGGGCAATTAAAGAATTCGAAACAGCTGTTACAAGGTCTGATTTTTCAATCCCGAACCGAATGCCTGTTGCTAGTGAAGGATCATACCCTAATACGGTGATATCTGTACCGTGTAGAGTTGTCACTATCTTTACATCTCTATTGCTCATTTGTTTTGCTAATATGGCACAAACAGCGTGAGGAATTGCATAGTGTACATGAAGCAAATCTAATTCTTCTCGATTAATAACTTCTGCCATTTTACTACTCAGTGCTAAATCATATGGTGGATATTGAAAAACAGCATATTGATTTACTTCTACTTGATGATAGTAAATGTTTGGATACATTTTATTTAACCGAAATGGTATGCTCGAGGAGATAAAGTGTATTTCATGTCCTCTCTCCGCCAGCATTTTCCCTAATTCTGTTGCAATAACACCTGAACCACCAACAGTTGGATAGCAGGTAATGCCAATTTTTAATTTTTTCATATGTCTCCACCTAATAAATCTTGATTTAATAATATTGGCTTTGATTTAATAAAGCCTTCCGCATAGGTTACGCCGACTTCTTTTCCAAAAAGTTTTTCTCTTGCCTCGATGGTGTCAATATAGCCATTTGTTAACGGAGTGTCTACACTGTCTTTCCCTTTAACAAATTGGCTTTGATAACAATTTAAACTTGCTTCTTTATGTTTCATAAACTCACTTGTATCAATCACAAAATCTGGTTTATGAAAACCATTTATCATATAATAGTATACATTTTGAACTTTATGTGGATCTGTGTTATTAGCGTGATAATTACGAATGCCTGCTGAAAAAACCGCTTCTTTCACGATTTTTGTACAGTTCCCATGATCCGGATGCCGGTCTTCCCAATAAGGGGAGAAAACTAGCTTAGGTTTGTAGGAGCGAATTACCTCTACTACCTTTTGAATGGCTTTCTCCTCCACATATAAACCTCTATCAGGAAAATCTAAGGTTATTCTATCGAAAAGCCCCAACACTTTTCCAGCTTCCTTTGCTTCTTGTTTACGTCTTTCAACCGTTCCATTTGAAGAAAGGTCGCTTTCTGTCAAATCACAAATGACTATTTTTTTCCCTGATGCTGCATATTTAGCGATTGTTGCACCCATGCCGATTTCCACATCATCTGCATGTGCACCAAAAGCAAGTATATCTATATTAGTTATCTTCGAGTTTTTTTGCCACTGGTTCTGTCTTTCCATGAACTATTTTTCTCCAATCTATATCGCCTTGCTCGAGTCCTCTAATTAATACTTCTCCGGTTCCCATATTTGTTGCAAGAGGGACAGAATAAACATCACATAAGCGGATTAATGCTGTTACATCTGGTTCATGTGGCTGTGCTGTTAATGGATCTCGGAAGAAAAACACCATGTCCATATCATTATTAGCAATGTATGAACCTATTTCTTGATCTCCTCCGAGCGGTCCTGAATGAAAACGATGTACTTCTAATCCGGTTGCTTCCTGAATTCTTGCACCTGTTGTTCCTGTTGCATATAAAGCATGCTTTTCAAATATCTTTTTATAGGCAACAACAAAAGCTACCATATCATTTTTCTTTTTATCATGAGCAATTAATGCAATGTTCATCCTTATTCCACTCCTATTCCATAATATTTTCTAAGCCATAGATCAGTACATTAATTTTTAATACCTCTTCTACTGCAAATTTAACGCCTGACATAAATGATGTACGATTATAGGAATCATGTCTAATTGTTAAGGATTCTCCTTCTGCTCCGAACATTACTTGTTGATGAGCAATTAAACCTGGTAACCTAGTAGAATGGATGCGCATACCATCAAAGTCAGCTCCTCTAGCTCCTTGTATTGTTTCCTTCTCATCTGGATGTCCCTGTTTTTTACTTTCTCGTACTTCAGCAATAAGTTCTGCTGTTTTCACTGCTGTACCTGATGGTGCATCTAGCTTTTGATCATGATGCATTTCCATAATCTCTACATCTGCAAAGTATCGTGCTGCCATTTTAGAAAATTTCATCATTAAAACAGCACCTAAAGCGAAGTTTGGAGCAATAATACAGCCGCGGTTCATTTCTTCACATAATCCTTCTAACTCTTCCAAGTTTTCCTTTGTAAAACCGGTTGTTCCAACTACTGGTCTAACGCCATAGCTTAGAGCTGTTTTCGCATGATGCATACCAAATTCAGGTGTAGTCAAATCAATGAGTACATCTGGCTTTTCTGTTTGTAAACAAGCTTCAATATCCGTATAAATTGGGACATCATAGGAAGAAAAGCCTTCAATCTCTTTTAAGCTTTTCCCTTCATGTTTATGATCTAAAACAGCAACAAGCTCAAATTGCTCTGTTCTTCCTGTTAAATACACAGCTTCTTTTCCCATTCTACCTCTTGGGCCAGCTATTACGATTTTTACTTTATTCAATGTATAATCTCCTTACTTTTATGTATTTTCTTTAGTCTTTTCTTGTCCATCTGTCTTTATCTCGTGTATTAAATTTATGCATGACACGATCATGCGCTTCCTCCAAATCAATATTTAGAGAATTCGCTAGACAGGTTAATACAAATAGCATATCACCAATCTCGTCGGTAATTTCCTTTTCCGTCTCTGACTCTTTTTTGGGCTTCTCTCCATAGTAGTGATTTACTTCTCTTGCTAATTCTCCTAGCTCCTCGGTAAGACGAGCAAGCATTGCTAACGGACTAAAGTAGCCCTCTTTAAATTGACCAATGTATTCATCAACTTCTCTTTGTATATCTTTTACTGTTTTTTCTCGATTCAATATAGACACCTCTTACGTCAATAAGTAATCTTATCCAATTCCATGTTAGCTAATCTGCTCCATTTTTACAAACATTTTTAACGAAGATATGCTTAGATTTAACAAGTATTAAACTTTTACTCGTTTTCTGTTTGTTATTCTTTCTTGAATTTTTTCTCCTCCATTGCCCATCTGAATGTGATTCGATATAATGGATACGCTAATAGCAATGTAATTGTACATAGAGAAAGTAGGCTGAGTTGATGTTTAAAGGTATCAAAATTAAAAATGTCTTATTTATTCTATTAGGATCTGCCATTTTTTCCTTTGGAATTGTTCATTTTAATATGCAAAATAATTTGGCTGAAGGTGGTTTTACCGGTATTACCCTTCTATTATATGCATTATGGAATTGGGATCCTTCCATAACAAATCTACTGCTTAATATCCCCTTATTTCTGATTGGATGGAAGCTATTAGGGAAGAATGTATTCATTTATACTATCATCGGAACGGTAGCGGTATCGATTTTCCTTTGGTTTTTCCAGCTTCCAAGGATTCAATTAGAAATTCCTCTAACAGAGGATCTAACTTTGGCTGCATTATTTGCTGGTACATTTATCGGTGTAGGCTTAGGAATCATCTTCCGTTATGGTGGGACTACAGGTGGCGTAGATATTATTGCTAGATTAGGCTTTAAATATTATGGATGGAGTATGGGAAAGACCATGTTCGTTTTTGACTTTTGTGTCATTACCCTGTCCCTTTTGACCTACTTATCCTATAGGGAAGCAATGTATACATTAGTTGCCGTTTTTGTTGGGACCAGAGTTATTGACTTTCTTCAAGAAGGGGCATATGCCGCAAGGGGAGCAATGATTATTTCTGACTCAAATACTGAGATTGCCAATAAAATAATGCTTGAAATGGATCGTGGTGTCACGGTATTAAAAGGTCATGGTTCTTTCACAAAACAAGATCGAGAAGTACTATATTGTGTTGTAGCGAAAACAGAAATTGTTCGCTTAAAAAGTATCATCACAAGCATTGATCCACATGCTTTTGTATCCGTAAGTGTCGTGCATGATGTAATGGGAGAAGGCTTTACTTTGGATGAGTATAAACAACCACTCGAAAAATAACCAAAAAAAAATGTATTCTTTTCGCATTTCTTTTTTCAAAGGTAAATGCAAAAAGGAATACATTTTTTTATAAATTTCATACATACCTCCATTTAACGAAAAAGGTTGCTTATTTTAAAGCAGAATGAATTTCCGTAACACGTTTATCACTCGGCAATAAATAAGTTAATATTCCTAGCAGCGGCAGCAAACTACAGATAATCATAATGGCTTGTAAACTAAACGTATCTCCTATCACTCCGAAAATCACTCCACCTAGAGCCCCCATTCCAAATGCTAAACCTACAATTAACCCTGATACTAGGCCAATCATGCCGGGAAGCAGCTCTTGTGCATAAACAACAGTCACACTAAAGCTAGACTGTAATATAAATCCGATAATAAACAATAAAGGTCCAATCAGCCAAAAAGGCATATGTGGCAAAAGCAGTGCAAATGGAGCAGAACCAACTAATGAAAATAGAAGAATGGTTCTTTTACCAAAACGATCTGCTAGCGGTCCACCTAAAAAAGTTCCAATTACACCAGCAAGTAAAAATATAAAAACAAAAATTTGCGCATTTTCAATACTTAGTCCAAACTTTTCGATTAAATAAAAATGGAGAAAATTACTGATTCCAGCTCCATACCACGACCGAGCAAATACAAGAAAAATTAGTAAGCATATAGCAACAATAATTTCTTTATTTACAATAAATTCGCGTTTGGCCTGCTGTTTTTTTTGTGGGTTTCTACTATATAATTCTTTTTTATACCAATTTGACACTTGGAATAACACGATCATGCCTAAAGTTGCTAAAAGTGTAAACCAAATAGTCCCGAATTGGCCTGTACGAACAAAGATAACAGCTGTAAATACTGGTGCTAAAGACTGACCAGCATTTCCACCTACTTGATAAATGGATTGTGCAAGGCCTCTTTTGGGACCAGCCGCCATATAGGAAACTCGTGAACCTTCTGGATGAAAAATGGCGGAACCAAACCCGATAAATAATACCGATAATAAGACAAGATAAAAATTAGGAGCAAGGGAAAGCCCGAGCATCCCGATTAAGCTTGAAAACATCGCAATTGGCAATAGATATGGTGCAGGCTTTTTATCTGCAAGCACGCCAAATACTGGCTGCAAAATGGATGAAGTGATATTCAATGTAAAGGCAATCCAGCCAATTTGCGTATAATTTAACGCCATTGATTGTTGGATAACCGGAAATAAAGCAGGCACAACAGATTGCATACAATCATTTAAAAAATGCCCTAAACTTATCGCAAATAAAATCCGATAAACCGTCAACTCTTGTTGCTTTTTCCCTTGTACGTATTCAGCAGTTTGCAAATAAACCCTTCTTTCTTTAATTATTCGTTAATTCCCATTTATCCCCTTTCTCTCTCATGGGGAATATGAAGATAAAAGGGAGATCAACTGTCCGTATAGGTCCGAATGGTTTTATTAACCATCCATTTGGATAAAAGAATCCCTCCAAATGAAAGGAGGTATCACTTTAAATAAATCGCATTGTTTATTATACACCTTCGTTTGTTTCGATTCTATAATTATTTGAAAAATCAAAATTCAAATTAATCAAATAAAAAAACGATGTAAAAAGATACTTCCTTTTCACATCGTTCTATTAATTTTATTCGTCTCTTGACATACCTGTATAGATTAAAACTAAACGAATCAATTCGAGCACCGCTACTGCTGCTGCAGCCACATAAGTAAGTGCTGCTGCATCTAATACTTTCTTCGTTTCTCTCTCTTCTTCGTTTCGAATGATCCCTAATGAAACTACCTGATCCATTGCACGGTTAGATGCATTAAATTCTACTGGAAGTGTCACAAATTGGAACAATACACCGGCAGCCATTAAAATAATTCCTAACAATAACATTCCTTCAATTCTTGCAAAAATACCAATCATGATAAATATCCAAGATGCATTACTTCCAAAACTCGCAACTGGTACTAAAGCGGAACGAAAACGTAAGAATGAGTATTCTTGCTGATCTTGGATTGCATGACCGACTTCATGTGCGGCAATAGCAGCTGCAGCTACTGAATGCCCGTGATAGTTATCAGTGGACAAACGCACAACTTTAGAGCGAGGATCATAATGATCTGACAAAACACCTCTTGTTTCTTCAACAGATACATCATATAACCCATTAGAATCCAATATTCTTCTTGCTACCTCTCTACCGGACATTTGTGAGGAAGAAGCTACTTTTGAATATTTTTTATATGCGCTTTTCACCTTCATTTGTGCCCAAATAGGTATGAGAATAATTAGTATAAAATATACAAAAAACATGTTTTTCCCCCTATTTCATCATGTAGTATATTTTTATTGTAAGCAGGAAAAACTTCAAAGTCAAATTTTATCTCTCTTTTGTTTTGCTTGTCTTTTTTCTGCTTTATCTCCAAGATATTTTCGCCATCCTACATATGATAAAGTAAGAATAATGATACTTCCTGTAGAAATAATCACCCACCATAATGAAGGATCCGCCTCATCTTCATACAGCTGATTAAAAACATCCTGTAGCTCCGCTTCTAATTGACCAACTTCTTCTTGGGTCCCTTTTTGATTAAATACTTGTAAACGGTAGGTATTTAGAAACTCGACAAGAGAATTCAGTTCTTGAAATTGAGTGGTTGAAACATCTAGCTTAAGACTAGGATTAATAATTTGATAGAGCGATAAGAACGCATCTAATCTCTCATTAAATCTCTCTTTATCTTCAGAAATGATTGCATCTTTCATATCTCGATATGTTGTCATAACAGGATCTTCCATTTGTGTCCATAAGGGCTGCTCACCTGATGAAACAGCATCTACCGCCAATCGAAATTTCGTTACAGTATTAATCCGTTGATCACTATCTATCGATGGATTGGTTATAGCTTCTATCGCTTCATCATGCGCTCCAGTTAATATTCGCTGTTCATCGAGTGTAAATAGACTGCCATTTACCGTTACCGTACTAAATTGATTCGAAAAATAATCAAGAATTTTTTTAGCATCCTCATATCGTTCTGATCGTACAAGCTGTAATACTTCATCTGAAAGTGTATCTAGTTCATCTAATTCTTTAGCAGGCGTTTTTTGGTCTGCATATACAGAAAAAGAGATAGGCAAAAGTAAAATCAATATCATCAACAACATAACCAATTTAGCCTTCATTCTTGTCCCTCCTCTATCTACTATTAAAAATGTATGATGAGTTGGACAAGGTTAGACTAAAAAAATAATTCTATTGAATTTTCCATTGTAATTGCTGCCTTTTTTTATATGCATATACACCTATTAATAGACTTAGAATACTAAGCCAAAAAGTAAAGTAGCCGATATTTGCCATATATTGATCCAAGACACTATATTTAGGCATCATCTTAAACACATAGTCAATAACATCATTATGTAAAGTCCAAATTGCTACAAGTAGAATATGGATCCATTTAAAACGATAAAAAGGAATATATAACAATCCTTGAATTGCCATTGCCCCATGTGAAAAAATGAGCATCCATGAGTCTATCCCAATTGCTCCTGTTTCAACATAGACAAGAATGTTCATTACTACTGCCCATATTCCGTATTTAAATAAAGTTATTAAAGCTAGTGCTTCTATAAGCGGCCAATTCTTTTTCCATAAGAAAGCTATTAATACAAACACAAAAAAGAGACTTGCTGTCGGACTATCAGGTACGAAGAGCAGAAATTTTGTCGGTGTCTCTGCTAATTGAAACCTGTACCAATAATAGCCATAAGCCGTTCCTACTATGTTAATAATGAGTAACAGCCCTAAAAATGAACGATTGCTTAGTATCATATAAATACTTCTCACACATTTTCCCCTTTTCCATAACTGATCCTCCTATTTTATCACAGTTTAGAGGGCATAGGAAAATCTCAAGAAATTAGAGATTGAGTCAAGTTTTTGTGGGAGTTTTTTTAGCTCCCTTTTTATAAAGTAAAACTTCTAATTTTGTATCCGCTTTCTAAACATTTTCTTTCATCAAAATTTCGTTTTTTTCTTTTTTTAAAAACCTTTTAATCCCTGTAAGGCAAAGTGAATGGGTTTTCCAATCGCTTGATTTAAGTATGGCATGTTCTGACGCACGGTTTC